>JBBAAG010000013.1 GCA_041658405.1 Elusimicrobiota bacterium | reverse complement strand
ATACAAATACCCTGACGGTACAATCGGGTTGAATGATATAAACCTCACCGTTAGGAATGGCGAGGTAGTAACGCTTATCGGTGCTAACGGTACGGGTAAGTCTACATTACTACTGGCGTTAATGGGTATCATTGAATTCAGCGGTACCGCCTCAGTATTTGATATACCGGTACTCAAAAACAATATGCGGGTGATACGGTCAAAAATGAATTTGGTATTCCAAAACCCGGATGACCAGTTGTTCTCCCCTACCGTACGGGAAGACATAGCATTCGGGCCGTTGAACCTCGGGTGGGACGATCAAAAGGTTGACTCCGCGGTTACCCGCGCATTGGAGACAGTACGGATGAAAAGTGTTGAAGATAAGATTCCGCAGAATCTTAGTTACGGCGAAAAAAAAAGGGTAGCGCTGGCTACAATCCTCGCGATGGAACCCGAAGTAATACTATTGGACGAACCCACCGCCGGGCTTGACCCGCGCAGTGCAGGCGAGCTGATCGACATACTTTATGGGCTAAACAAAAACGGTACGACATTACTCGTTGCAACGCATGACCTTCACACAGCGGATGAACTAGCCTCACGGGTTGTTGTCCTTAATGAAAACAAAACTATTGTTGCGGAGGGTAACAGCGAAGAAATTCTTAACAACCACGAGTTGTTGTTAACGAATAACCTTCTCCACCGGCATATACACCGGCATAACAACGAAGAACATGTGCATGAACATACGCATTTCCAGCATGAACGGCATCACAAGAAATAACTAATTGCAAAACATCATCGAGAATTGGCCCGCTTTAACCTTGAAAATTAACCCGGTGGAATGTATAATGATTTCGACGGTAACAATAACTACAGGCCGGGTCATTATTGAATGTTAAGGGTGGGTCAAAACAACAGATTTTTTTACACTATAAGGGAATATATAAGAAATCAGCCTTAACTATAGACAATATATGGAAAAAGAGGGGTGATATATGAAAAAATATAATCCGTTTAATCCAAATTCTGTGGTTTCAACAAATCTATTTGCGGGTAAAACTGAGTATGCAGAGGGCCGGCAACAAAAACTTGACCTCGACGCTTGAGTTTATATAGAATAGTGTAATAATTCGCGTGTTGGTTATAAATAGTGTAATATTGATAAAAAGGAAACCGGAGCAATGAAAACATTAGACGAAATTAAAACCGTTATTACAACGCACAAGGCCGAACTGCAAGAAAAGTTTAAGGTAAAAACTATTGGCGTATTCGGCAGTTACGTCCGCGGGGACCAAAGAGCGGACAGCGACGTAGACATACTGGTAGACTTCTCCGGTTCCGTTGGGTTAATTACGTACGGCGGTCTTGAGAGGCACCTCAGCGAACTTATCGGAAACAAAGTCGACCTGGTACACAAAAGCGGATTAAAACCGTTTATCGGGCAACAAATACTTGCTGAGGTCATTTATATATGATCAACAACAAACGCGAAACCCGGGATTTTGTGCAAGACATTCTAAACGAAATAAGGGATATAGACCAGTTTATGAAAAACGTTTCTTACGAACAGTTTTGTGGTAACAAAGAAAAAATGAAAGCAGTTGAGATGTCTATTGTAAACATCGGCGAAGCTGCAAATAAAATACTTGAACATAAACCCGAATGGAAAACCAAATATCCCGACATTCCCTGGGCTGACATAATAGGGATGCGAATACGAGTCGTACACTTTTATTTTGGAACAGATTATAAAATAGTTTTTGATACAGCAAAAGACGACATCCCAAAACTAAAACCTCAAATCGAGAAACTTTTTAGTAACGAGTATAGTGCAAAATAACCTCGGGAATTGACCTACTTTAACCTTGAAAATTAACCCGGTGGAATGTATAATGATTTCGACGGTAACAATAACTACGCTATTATGAAAACATTTTGGAAAGTTATAGTACTAAATGTTCTGTTTTTAGGGTTAAATAATGAACAACTTATTTGTGAAACATGGGTATCAAGTAATGAACCGTTTTTTATTCAACAACAAGGAATATTTAGAAAAAGTATTCAAGTATCACAAAACGAATTAGTAAGAGATGATAGAATTCCGTTGGGTTGGACGATCGACCAATCAATATCTAATCATGACGCTACCACAAACACTGAATCACAAACACAAGCAGGTAGAATGGTATATGATGGTTCGGGTACAATACATGCTACGTATTGGGATGATATTAACCAACCTTGGGATGTTTTATATACAAGATCTCGGGATAATGGGAAAACATGGTCAACGGCTAATATTATCAGTTTCAAAATTGGGAAATATACGGATACGAGTTATGAATTTAAATACTACAACGGATACCTACATTTACTTACATCAGATATCGAAAACGGTGTAAATCAAGTGTTTTATTTAAACAGTAAAGACGGAGACGAATGGTCGCAGCGAAGGAATATGTCAAATAGTAACACAAACACCGGATATATGAATATGATAGAGTACGACAATCATTTGTTTGTGATATATCTAGACAGTCCGACGGGTAGTTATCAAATATATGTTACATCCAGTGCAGATAATGGTTTTACATGGAATGAACCGATAGTATTAAGTACATCATGTGCGAATCTGGTTAATTGGTCTAATGAGGTAGTAAAAATTAAGAGCCTGGTTTGTGATAACAAATTGTACGTATTTTGGGATGATTTTAGGAATAATACATCAAATATTATTTATAAATTCTATGATTCAAAAACGAATAATATGTCATCAGATATACTAATTACAACAAACACTTCATTTTATATGCGTAATAAACTAGCCGGAGTTATTGATTATAAAAATAACCTTGTAGTGTTCGTTAATAGTAATAAGAATTATGCGGATAATAAGATATATCCGAGAGAAATATATTGTTTAAAAAGTGAAGATGGACTAAGCTGGAGTGATTTCATTCAAATTACCGTAAAAGATGGTTATATATCAGAATTTTTCTTCCAACCTGATAGAAATGATAAAGGTATACAACTTGGTATAACCGATTATCGCAATGATAATTATTATCAGGTGTATTTTACAAGTAGTGCTGATGTAATCAACTGGCCAGAACCTAAAAGAATAACTTACCACAATGTTTATGCGGGATTTAATTCTATATTAACAGTCGGTGATGTAATACATATAATGTGGTTTGATACAAACAATACTACAGATAATGTATACTACAAAAAATACGATCCTAGTTCACCTACTGGCAAACCAAGTACGCCATATTTGGATAAAGTATATACAGATTTAAGGACAATGGATTTTACTTTTGATAGAGGAAATATATACGATGAAGAAAGCAGGTTTATAGCTTTTCACATACAAATTGCAAAAAATACTTTAGACAATCTGAAACTTGACGTAATAAAAGATGCAGCGAATTTACATGGTAGTGACCTTGAACCAGGCAGTACGTGGTACTGCAGGACAAGTGCGATGACAGAAGCCGGGTATTTTACTGAGTGGTCGGACTGGAGTGTGGGCGCCTTTATAGCACAACCACTGGATAATATTAAGGTGTATCCCAATCCTGTAAAAAAAAACAGTGATACATACCACGGGGTAGTATTCGACAATATGAATGTTAAGAATTGTGACATAAGCATTTATGATATTTCCGGGGAACTAATAAAAGTTTTAAACAATGGTGGAGAATATAAGATAACCTGGGATTTGACAAACAATAATTATAACGAAGTTGCAAGTGGCATATATATTTACCAATTGAAGATTGATGGTAAAGTAGTAAAAACCGGTAAAGTAGCTGTATGTAAATAAAAATAAGTATTCGGGGAGGGGATTTCGGGAATTGGCCTACTTTAACCTTGAAAATTAACCCGGTGGAATGTATAATGATTTCGACGGTAACAATAACTACTAAGGAAATTTTATGAGTAACAAACAACGGATCGTGGTAAAAGCCGGGACGGGAATCCTTACCGACGCGGAAGGGAAAATTGCCAACGCAAAAATCGGGCAATTATGCTCAGACATTGCGGTGTGTATGTCAAAAGGTACTGAAGTCATTCTTGTTTCCTCCGGCGCGATCAGCGCGGGTTGCGACATATTCGCGCAAGGAAAAAAACGTAAAGAGTTATCGTTGATGGAAAAACAAGCCGCTGCGGCAGTTGGGCAGGCACGGTTGATGCACGTGTATATCACTGAGTTTGAGAAACACGGTATTACTGCCGCACAGGTACTGCTTACCCGCCAGGATATGGAAGACCGGGGGAGGTATCTCAATGCGAGGAATACGTTGACTACATTGTTGAACACCGGGGTGATACCTATCATCAATGAAAATGATACGATCGCAGTTGATGAAATCAAGTTCGGGGATAACGATACCCTTGCCGCCATAGTTGCCACAAAAATTGATGCGGAACATCTAATCATCCTAACCAATGTTGACGGGTTATACACTGACTACGGGCAAAAACAAAAAGGGCAGCTTATTCCTGAAGTATGCACTATCGACGAAACTATAGAAAAACTTTCCTGTAACCACGGGAGCAGCCAGTACGGTATCGGCGGGATGCGCACAAAAATTAATGCTGCAAAGATTGTTACTACTGCAGGGATAACGCTTAGCATCGCAAACGGTACTATCACAGGGAATTTACAAAAAATTATTGCAGGTGAGCGCATAGGTACGCGGTTTATCCCGGCTGCTACCGGCGGGATGTCAGCGCGGGAACGCTGGATTGCGTTTGGTATGCATTCCCAGGGAAAAATTGTGCTCGATCCCGGAGCAGTCCGTGCGGTACGCGAGTCAAACAAAAGCTTGTTACCCGCAGGGATTACAGGTGTTGAGGGAGAGTTTGAGATCGGTGATATGGTAAGTATTACCTCGGAAGACGGGGTAGAACTTGCCCGCGGGCTGGTGAACTATACCTCTACGGAACTGCAAAAGATTAAACGCTTAAAATCAGCGGAGATAATAAAGGTGTTGGGTTATAAGCATTACGATGAAGCGGTTCACCGTGATAACCTGGTAATTATTTAATAAAACATTGAGGGAGAAAAAAATAAAAATATGAAACTCGGTATTATTGGCCTGCCAAACGTTGGGAAGTCGTCATTGTTTAATGTTCTTACTCACGCGAATGTACCCGCCGAAAATTTTCCGTTCACCACAATTGAGCCTAATGTCGGGATAATCAATGTCCCTGACCCGCGGCTTGATACACTAAAACAAATGTTTCAACCCGATAAAACCACAAGCGCGGTGATTGAGTTTGTCGATATCGCGGGCTTGGTGAAAGGCGCAAGTAAAGGAGAGGGGTTGGGGAATAAGTTTTTGGCGCATATCCGTGAAGTTGACGCTTTAGCTCAGGTACTCCGCGGGTTCGCAACAGAGTCCGTAGTCAACGTCCTGGGGAAGGTCAGCCCGGTGGAAGAAATTGCGGTGGTGGACACTGAACTTGTACTATCCGACCTTGAACTCATAGACCGCCGGCGTGAAAAAATTCATGGGCTAGCAAAAGCAGGTAATGCGCAGGCACGGGAGGAACAGGAAGGGCTTGAGAAAGTACGGGAATGGCTCGCTGCGGGGAATACCGCGCGGACTGCAACGGAAGAGTTGTTGCCATTAATGCAGCCGCATAATTTATTGACACTAAAACCTGTGTTCTATATCTTAAACGTGGAAGACAACGATACTGCCAAAAAGTTGGAAGTCGAGATAAAACAAAAATATCCAGGTGCTAACGTAATAGTGGCGGTTAATGTCAAACTTGAACTTGAACTCGCGGAACTTGATCCTGCGGAACAAGAAAGTTTTCGTGCGGAACTCGGGGTTGATAAAACCTCCGGGATTGACCGCGTGGTTACTGCAGGAAAAGAGTTGTTAAAGCTTGTAACTTTCTTTACGGTGGTAGGTACTGAAATCCGTGCGTGGCTAATCCCCGTAGGGACACAGGCAGTGGATGCCGCGGGTAAAATTCATACTGATATGGCGAAAGGTTTCATCCGTGCTGAAGTTTATGCGTATAGCCAGTTGATGAGTGAAGGCAGTGAGAAATCTTTACGCGAGAAAGGTATGATCCGCGCGGAAGGGAAGACTTATATTGTTAAAGAAGGCGATGTAATAAAGATACTGTTTAATTGAAACATTCTCCCCTGTATTTGCAAATAGGTTTACACACTGATTAATATGTAAATACGCATTGACACCCTGTCTTCCAAAATGTAAAATAATGTTTACACTGTTTTGGGGTTTATATTCTCACAGAAACAAGGGGTTTGATAGGTTGTTATGATAGACAGGCAACATGGAAAACTTGTACAACGGCTTGATGTTTTGCCAATGGCAAAAATGTTGCTAGCAGCCGAACTCTCCGGTATGCTGGATCTTACAGAAGATGAATTTTCCAAACTTGTACGTACAACCGAAAATGATAGTATTTTCCAGAAATTAGTTAAACCCGCCGATACTAAATCAAAACCGCCGATAACGTTTGAACGTTTACCCGGGACACAGATGGCAAAAGCGTATTTTGAGTTCAAGGAAGAAATTAGTTCAGACGCTGAAAATGTAGATGTCGAAACCGTACTATCCTCAAAAGATGAAGTTGTTAAATTGATACAGGTACTGGGAATTGAAAAGTTTAAGAAGTACTTTTTGTATAACCACAGCATGCTCAACTATGACGAAATAGCGGCCGAACTCGGTATCGAGGTAGATAAAGTAAAAAAAATTAGTACTGTTATTGACGAAATTTCGATTCATTCCGAATTTTTTCATCCTTCGTCTTTACCTTCAGCGCCGGAGGTTAGATATAACAAAGTTGCTTCGATTGAGGAAGGCGTGGTACCCGGGCAGTATAATATCGGTTTTTTCTCAACACGATATATCCGCGGGAAGTATAAGATAGACTATGCGCAGCTTGAAGCTGCAAAAAAAATTGGGGTGCTAACTCCCGAGGAAGCTAAACGGTTAAAACAGTTTGTGCGTAACCTTGAACTTATCAACTGCAGAAAGGATAATCTTTACCGTATAATTCAAAGGATAATAGAAGTACAGCACAATTTTTTATCTTCACGCAATTATGATGAACTCCAGCCATATACGCAGCGCAACCTCGCGGAAGATTTGGGTTTAAGTACCAGTATTATTTGCCGTACGATCAACGGGCGGAGTGTTGATACCCCGTGGGGTGATGAAGTACCGCTGAAAGATTTTTTTCCGCACCCGCGACAGCGCAAACAATTACTTGCGCGGCAAATATTGGAGGACAGCCGGTGGGGTATCACGGACATAGAACTTACGCGTAGAATGTTTGATAAATTTGGGATACGGATTTCACGCCGTACCGCTAATCTTTACCGTCAAACATTGAAAAAGGAAGATGAAAAAAGGAATAAGTAGAAGAGTTAAGGAGTTGTAAAAAACATGGCGAACATTATGGTAGTTGAAGATGATAATACGTTAGCTTTGATACTGCTTGAGATATTAAAAGACCAGGGGCATAATGTTTTCCGTGCGCCAAACGGCCAGGCTGCGCTTGACCGCCTGAATGAACATATTCCTGACCTTGTATTACAGGACCTCAAATTACCGGATATGTCCGGTATGCAGGTAGCGGAACGTATAAAAAAACATGATGATACCATTCAAATAGTAATCCTTACCGCCCATGGCGATGTTAAGTCAGCGGTACAGGCAATGAAACTCGGTGTATATGACTACCTCAATAAACCGTTTGATAATGAAGAACTTATCATGGTTATTGATAAAGCTTTGAAAGCGCAGAAAATGAACCGCGAGATGGAAGCTCTCCGCCAGCAGGTGCAGGATAAGCATCAACGCCAGATAGTGCTTGGGGAAAGTATGGTAATGAAAACTGTTCTTCAGCAGGTAAAGGAAGTGGCGAATACCAACCTCACTATTGTGCTTCAAGGAGAAAGCGGGACAGGGAAAGAAGTTATATCGCATCTTATACATCAGTACAGCCCAAGGAAAGACCGCCCGTTTGTTGCAGTGGACTGCGGATCGTTGCCGGATACGCTGGTTGAGAGCGAACTTTTTGGGTATGAGAAAGGCGCGTTTACGGGAGCGGACAGGCGTAAACTCGGGCAGTTTGAACTTGCAAATGGAGGGACACTTTTCCTTGATGAAATCGGCAACCTGCCGTTACCGACACAAGCAAAGCTATTACGTGTATTACAGGAACGCAAGATCCAGCATCTCGGGGGGAAACAAGCAATTGATGTGGATGTCCGCGTAGTTACTGCGACAAATGTTATACTGGAAGACGCTGTAAAAAAAGGCTTCTTCCGTGAAGATTTGTATTACCGTATCACGGAGTTTGTCATCAAAATCCCGCCGTTACGTGACAGGAAAGAGGATATCCCGATATTTGCGCAATACTTTGTGGATGAAGCTAATAAGGAGTTTGTTAAGAACATAACATTATCACCGCTGGCAATTGAAAGTTTGCAAAGTTATACCTGGCCCGGAAACATACGTGAACTCCGGAACGTTATAAAACGTGGAGTGTTAATGGCGGAGAGCGAAGTAACGCCTCAGCATTTACAGATAAGCGTGCGTATCCCCGCGAGTTTGGACACTTTTGTGAAGACACATGTTCGGGTGGATGAGAATAATGCCAACCTGCGTAACGCAAGTAAGTATGCGTCGGATGAAGTTGAGCGCCAGATGATTCTTGACGTACTAAAGTCAGTTAATAATAATAAACAGAAAGCAGCGGAAAAACTGGGGGTTAGCCGCAGGACGTTGTACAATAAACTTAAGGCGTTGAATATTGATCTATGAAAAAGTTCGTGGTTACGTGCATAACTTTTTTTTGTGTAGCAACGCATTCATACGCAGTATACAGCCCGGCTGCGGCGTATAAATACGCTAACCAGTGGTGGGATACGTGTAACCATACCTGTGCTGGCGCGTATGACGCATGCTCGCCATGGTCATGCTGGGGTTCGTATTGCGGGTATACCTCGCATAACGGCGATTGCGCGGATTTTGTTTCTCAATGCTTATTAGCCGGCGGGCATCCTGTGCTTAAGGCCGGTAATTGCAGAGGGTATCCCTGTGGAAAAGAGGAAATCGGTGCGTCGAGATTGATGAGTTGCCTTCCGCAAAGTTTCGGGTGGGAAGACGGCGGGGTTGCCATAAAAAAAGCTCCCCCTGCAAATATTGCAGTAGGAGATGTTTTGGTATATGCCGATGCTACAGGATGGTGGGACGGTACTCACGCAACTCTTGTGGTTAGCACCAACAGTTCAAGCGGAGCGAAGGTTGGCGTAGCTGCGCATTCGTCTAGTGTCTGGAATAAACCTTATACTTATCTCACGGATACTTCACATCAGTATTATCATTGGTTACATAAAGTCCCGGATGTGGTTTATCAATACAAAGCTGTTTATACGGGGAAAAGTGTGCCGTCAACACTGAAATCAGGTGAGGTTGCTACTGGGTATATTGAATACCGTAACGATGGTACATCAACCTGGTCAGGTTCTACCCTGAGGTTAGGGACTACACAAACAAAAAACCGTGTGAGCGCGTTCTATAATTCTGCTGATTGGATAAGTTCCAGCCGTTTAACCGGTGTAGATGCAACTACAGTGTCAGGTTCTACGGGGAGGTTCACGTTTATCCTTCGCGCACCGGTGGTTAGTACTTCAACTACTTATACAGAATACGTTAATCTGGTATACGATGCAACAACGCCTGTGTGGTTCAGTGACAACGGGCAAGGCGGCCCTGAGGATAATACAGTAAGTTTTACGGTAAAAGTTAATCCTGTGATACCCACAAGGTTATTAGGGTACGTGTATGACGCTGCAACGGGTAATGTTTCCACCGGGACAAAGATACCAAATGTTAATGTGAGTATACAAGGTACCGGGATCAGTTCTCAGACTGTAACGGATAACTCCGGGAATTTTGTTTTCACTTCAATTCCAGCAGGTGCTTATGTTTTATCCGCAACGAAGAGCGGGTATAGGTATATACAAACAATAATCAGTGTTGTGCAGAGTCAGGATACATTGTCATATATTGGTATGCCGCCATCAACGGATACCACGGATATTACACCTCCGGGTAATCCTACGCAATGCCGTTCATGGGGTGGAGTGGATAAAAGTACGGAGATCCCTAACGGGCAATGGCAGGCGGTAACTGACTTACCGTATTTTGAATGGTCCGGTGCGGTGGATACTGAAAGCGGTATTAACGGGTATAGTGTTTACTTCGGTACGTCAAGCACTGCGGATCCCGGAATAATTGTAACGGTTTCCACCGGCGCGTATGTAGCGGCGAATACTGTAGTCCCTGATTTAGAATATTATCTTCGCCTGAGGACTCAGGATATTGCGTATAACTGGTCAGGCGCGTCAACGTTATTTGTTTTTAAGTACACAAGCGTACCGTTGCCTACGGTAAGCATTATTCCTCCGGGAAGCGCTGTGGAAACTGTATTAAAAGATCTTGAAGTCGGGGTTGTGATTAAAGATATTATTGATCTCCCCATAAAAAAACTGGAGTACTGTATCAACGGAGACTGGGAACATTATAAGGAAGCGGAATTGGTATCTACGGAGATAAGCCTTAGATATGAAGCTATTATCAAAGGTGTGGATATAACTCCGGGGACACAAAGTATTGATTACCGTGTTAGGTTAGGGAATACTTCAGGCCAGCAGCTGTTATTATCAACAAGTTCGATAGCTGTTGTATCAGTCCTGGAAAAAACTGTACCGGTTAGCGGCGGGATTGTGTGTGTAAGTGACGGTGATGATAAAGACGGGAATACTAAAGTTATTGTCCCGGCAAATGTATTGAAAATTCCGGTAACGATTTCTGTTGCAGCAAAAAATGTTGCAAATACTCGTGATGTTCCAAAAGCAGTGGGGTTCCCGTACCTGTCTTCAGGTCAGATATCGCCTTATGTTGCGTACGACCTTGGGCCGGATGGGCAGTTGTTTGACAGCCCGGTAGAGTTGACGTTTATTTATCACAGTATACCTTCGGGTGTTAATGAAGACACTCTGCGTGTTTTTTGGTATGACGGTTTTGAGTGGCGTTACATCGGTGGAATGGTTAATAAAGAAGACAAGACTGTATCGGTTAAGGTAAACCATTTTAGTTTATTCGGTATTTTCAGTGTAAACGATACGGGTGCGGTCAATACCGCAGAAACTTTTCGCCCGAAAGAACGGATTATCACTCCAGATAATGACGGGAAAAATGATCGTGCATATTTTTCAGGGTTAAGCCAGGCAGTTAAATCAGCCCAGGGTGCGGTAAGCACGGATGAGATTGTTGTAATATACAATATCAAAGGCCAGAAGGTTAGAAATATGGTTTCAACTGAAGTTTGGGATGGCACTGATGATGAAGGTTCACCTGTAGAAAATGGTGTTTACGTTTATCGTTATTTATACAATGAAAAAATAGTTACCGGCACAATTGTTGTTGCAAAATAGAGATAAACCAGCAGTTCTTGGTAAGCACAGACATTCACACAAATGTGTAAACATATTTACTTTCCCACATTAATGTTTTGTAGAATACAAAGACAGCATAAACTAACCACTAAAAAAGTATTGTAAAACAAACAAAAAAAGTGTATAACATATTATACAGATGGATGTTTGTTATTATGTATGCTGGCAAGCATGTTGCAATGTAAGTTTAATAGTAAAGCAGGATTTTTTTGATGAAACCAAATGTAAAAATATATTTAATAGCAACTGTAGTTTTATTGAGTACCTCAATCGTTGAGGCGCTAGATATCAGTGTTGTTAATACTCAAACGGTTATTAATACCGGTGGATACACGGCACCAACGCTATCACCGGACAACACAAAAATTGTTGTTACTGGTAACGAGCATTACCGCGGGTTATATACAATGAATATTGATGGTACAGGAATACAAAAGTTAACGGACGATCTTTCCGCAGGTTATAAGTATGAATGGTCACCCGACGGTAAATCTGTGCTTTTCCGTTCAATGATTATTAATAGTAACCGTGATACTTTCTACACCATAAAAACAGCTGAGATTTCAACCGGTAAATTAACGCAAGTAAGTAAATACGAGATAGATGTTTACCCGCCGGAATGGGTGTCTCAGGGAACTAATATTGCGTATGTGCAATCAGGGACGGGAGTGACTGTTGATTTAGGTAAAAAAATTCAATCCAAAACAATACCTTCCGGAGAAAAATTGTTTTTTACGGATAATAACGAAGTATGGATGGTGTTACCTTCTGGGAAAAAACAAAAGTTGGCTGATGGATATAACCCTGAATTATCACCGGATAAAACAAGAGTTGTGTACCAGAGAATAGATGATATCATTGTTAATGATTTATTGACAAATAAAGAAACGGTGTTAGATTCTGGCAGCTGGCCAAAATGGTCGCCGGATAGTAAACTAATTATTTTTGCAAAAACCGCGGATGATGGAGTAAATATCACGGATTCCGACCTGTATGTTGCGGATACAAACTCAAAAGAAGTTAAGAAGTTAACAAATACAGAAAATATTGTTGAATGCGAACCTTCGTGGTCACTGGATGGCAAAAAAATTATTTATTCTGATTCAAATACCGGAAATATTTATTTATCAGATCTGTTAATCAAAGAAAAGGTTATAAAATAAAGAGTATGGCACGGTTTATTGTAATCTTGGCGTTAACGCTAAATATGTGTTTGACAGTATCGTATGTCAACGCTTCGTTAACCGGGAAAAAAGTTGGGATCGATCCAGGGCATGGCTCAATTAATTCAGGTACTACACCCGACCCCGGTGCTGTAGGGTGTTGTAATGAAGGCGATTTTACGTTGGCAGCAAGCCTTGTAATGCGTGACTACGTGGTTAATGACGGCGGAGTTGCTGTGATGACAAGTACTTGGTCAGTACGGCCGTCATTGTCTAACCGCGTACAAATATTTAATAGTAATAACGTGAACGTATCAGTCTGCGTACATAACAATTCAGCGAGTGCGACTGCGCATGGAGTAGAAACGTTTTATTGCAGTTCGAATGCGCAAGCCGGGGAGAGTAAGATTTTTGCAGGAAAGGTTTTGGCTACCCTGCTTGCTGAGATAAAAAATGATACCCGCGGAGTAAAAGAATGCCTCGCTACAGGCAGAGGTTTTCATTTTGCTATGACCCGAGATCCTGTGTGTGTAGCAATGCTTGCGGAAACGTATTTTATAAGTAACCCTACGGAATGCGCGGATATTATTAAATCTACAATAGGACGCGCAAAGTGCGGGAAAGCGTATTACCACGCGGTATGCGATTATTATTCATTAACGCATAACGATAATCTTGGTACCGGAACAGATACCACCCCGCCGGGAGTGCCGGTATTATTATCTCCTGTAGGCAACAGTACAATATATGCCGCACCGTTGTTTGACTGGTCAGATGTAACTGATCCAAGTGGAGTTGTGTATCAGTTACAGGTGAGTAATACAAATACATTTGCTGCTACAGTGGTAAACCAGCAAGCGTTGGCCTCGTCGCAATACAAACTTGCTGCGGGTATTGCTAATGGCACATACTACTGGCGTGCCCGTGCAGTGGATAAAGCAGGGAATCAGGGTGCGTGGTCCACAGCGGTAACTTTTGTTGTTCAGATTGTTACTGATAGTATTGCACCGCAAAACCCAACGGATATTACCGCATGGACGGGAGTTAATAAAACTACTGAAGTGCCGGATTCTATCTGGCAAAATGCTTCTAATATGCCATACTTTGAATGGTCCGGCGCGACGGATACTATCAGCGGGGTAGATGGGTACAGTATTTATTGGGGAACAAATTCCGTGGGAGTACCTCCGGAAGAAGTGGAGACGCTTAATCCATATTATCAAACCACCACGGCGGTTGCTGTTGGTAAAACGTTTTATTTCAGGATATGCACAAAAGATGTTGCGAATAACTGGTCAGCTCCTGAAACGCTTTATGTAATAAAATATTCAACGTCGTCAGTGCCAAATATAGCGTCAATTGAGTATAACACAAAAATAACGCTTACCGGTAAAACCATAGCGGTGAAAGCACGGATTTTTAATGCCGGTGACGTTCTTGAAAAAAGTGTTGAGTATTATGTCGATGATCATGTTGATAATAAACATATTAATCCTCTGGAACTTAGTACCGAAAATACGAATGACGGGACGGTGTATGTAGGAAACATTGACGGGACGGATATCGTCGCGGGTACGTCTAAGATAAGGTTCAATTTTGTTTTGGAGACAGAGTTTTATGGTACGATTGTTTCCGATACCCAAACGATTACTATTGATCTGTTAACTCAAAAAACTCTTGGCGCAAACGGCGGAATTCTTAAAGTAGAAGATTGGGATGATACTGACGGAGAAACCAGGTTGTATGTTCCGTCCGGGGTTTTGAGTAATAATGTTTTGTTTACTATCAAACAAGAAAATGTTGGTAGTTCGCGTGAAGTGCCTCCCGCCGTGAATAATGCGTTTATGGTGACAACAAATGCTGTGCCGATTGTAGCATCCGAATTCGGTCCTACGGGCCAGGTGTTTGCTCAGCCGGTAGAAGTAAGTTTGGCATATTACAGCGTTGCTTCAACTGTTAGTGAAGATAACCTGAGAATGTTCTGGTATGACGGTTTTCAGTGGCGGTATATCGGCGGGATTGTTGATAAGGAAAAGAAAATTGTTACTGCCAAAGTTAATCATTTCAGCATGTTTGCTGTATTTGAAGTTGGAAGTACAAAAATTACTGCTGCGGAGTTTAAACCAAGAGAAAAAATTATTACTCCGGATGCTGACGGCAAAAATGATTACGCTGTATTCTCGGGATTAAACGATGCGGCAAAGTATGCAGTTGTTAACGGTGATTCCGGAGGGATTGCAGCAATTTATAATGTAAAAGGTAAAAAAGTAAAGGAAATTACGGATACGGATATGTGGGATGGAACTGATGATACGGGTTCGCCTGTGGAGAACGGTGTATATATTTATCAATTTAGTTATAATGAAAGTAAAGTTTTTGGTACAATTGTGGTGGCAAGGTAATTTAAGGGAAGGATGTTGTAAAAAATGAAATGTATTGCAAAACTGGTGGTTATGATGTTGCTGGTAAGTACGTATGTTGTAACGTGCCACGCATCGTTTCTTAATGTTGGTTGGGGTACACGGCCGATTGGTATGGGTGGTGTGTTCACCGCGCTAAGCGATGACGCAAATGCGCCCGTATGGAACCCCGCGGGTATCGCGCAAGTGGAAGGCCGTGAGGGGACATTTATGTATGCAATGCCGTATTCAAGTTTGGGAATTGACCTCCAGTCTTATAACTACTTTGGTTATGTACAAAAGATGCAGAAAATCGGAAGCGTTGCATTTGGCTGGACAAATTTATCGCATCAGATTTATAAGGAAGATCAGTATATATTTTCATACGCAAGGTATCTTGGAGGTGTTGAACGCAAGATGGCGTTTGGCGCAAATATTAAATGGATGCAGGTTACCTACGACAATTCCGTGCTTGTACAGACAGATGACCCTGTATTTTCCGGGGGTAATACCAAAAGTAGTATAAGTATTGACGTCGGGTTCCTGATGAAGTTAAAAAAACTTGCACTCGGGTTGGTGATAAAAGACGTCAACGGACCGGATATGGGATTGTCTATCTCTGAACCTATACCGATGGAAATCCGTGCCGGTGCAGTGGTTGAAGGGATCAAAACAACCGGTGGGATAACGATAATTCCCGGTGTTGAGTTTAGTTCCAGGGGAAAAGACCAGACGTTTCATATAGGCGGAGAAATTTGGTTAGCAAATAAGAATATTGCGTTACGCGGAGGGGGAAACAATCAGGAGATCGCGCTTGGTGCGAGTTATTTCTGGCCTCTGAATGACCGGTTTAAACTTGGGATTGATTATAGTTATGTCAGCCCGTTTAATTTACAGAATACCGGCGGGACTCATAGAGTGTCAACCACAGCAAAGTTTTAATTGCTGGGAACAAAACGGTTTGTTTTTGAGTCTAATATAATAGGAGTAGCGGAAATTTTTATAGTCAGGGTTATATTACCAAAATATTTATAGTATGGTTTGGAGGAAGTAGTATCTATGAAAAAGTATTGGCAACTATCACTGTTATTGGCATGCGTGTTTGTGTTGTTTTACACGCTGGATGTAGTTGGTGTGGATAATCCTGAAATGTTTATGCATCCTTCTATGGGCAAAGTCAAACGCGTATATGATTCCGCAGGGCAGCCGACAAAGTATTTCCGTCCTGTAATTGAAGACGCATTCACACTTCTAAAAATGAGTGAAGCATATCATTTTGTGGGAAAATCCAAAGAGTTGATTGAGATACTGAATACTGCTCAAGACCTGGTTACCCGCAGGCAGGCAGTTGAAGATTTATGCCATGTAACCGGTGATGAGACAAAGATTGCGCTTGAAGCGTTAGTGAAGTTTATGGATAAAGAAACTGACTCAAAAGCACGGAAGGAAACTCTTGCTGCTATAAGTTCGATCCTAGTTAATGGCGATATGCCGGACAGCGATGTGTTAGACGGGGTTAAGATTTTTGAAAAATACCTTACTGATAATGACCCTACTACCCGGGGTGAAGCTGCGGTATTACTCATATATTTCGGTGAGTATAATAAGAGTAAGGAAGTAATATTAAAAGATTTAGCTGATGAACGCTTAGCGGGTCCGGAAAATTATGACAGGATGTGTTTACCCGCTGCATTGGCGAGGCTGGAAAAAGATGATGCTATAGTTAATGTACTGAAAAAAACGTTATCAAATAATAATGAGTATATAGGTGTACGGCTCAGTGCAACGATGGGGCTTGTTAATATTGACGCTGCAAATAGCTCGGATTTTGAATGGGCAAAGGTTGAAGCAGAGAAAAATGAGGATAAATGGTACCGTATACAGGCATTGGACCTCTTGGCTGCGGTCGCGAATAAGGATACGTCTGTATTGAAGACTCTTGAAAATGCCAGTAAAAATGATGTTGATGATGAAGTTAAAGAATATGTACTGCAAAAACTTGCGAACATTAAGAAGTAAGTTAAATATATGTCAAATACAAATAGGAGTACAAAGTTTATGAAAAAAGTAAGGGGTTTGGGATTTGCGTTATTGATGCTTCTGATGGTAACGCCAACGCCGGTGTTCGCGACGTATACTAACATTTCAGCGGCTGTTACTTACGCGAAGAACTGGTATAGTAAGTGTAATCACAACTGTTCCACGTCGTACAGTTCGTGTTCACCGTGGTCATGCTGGGGATCGGGGTATTGCGGGTATGCGTCCCATGCGGGTGATTGCGCGGATTTTGTATCGCAATGTTTACTTGCCGGGGGGCATGAGATTTTAAAAAAAGGCAACTGCCGCGGGTTTCCCTGCGGGAAAGAGGATATCGGTGCGACACGGTTGATGAACTGTTTGTATTTAAGTTTTGGCTGGAAAAACGATGGGGTGGGCTATAGAAAAGCGCCACCATCGGATATTAAGGTCGGGGATGTCTTGGTTTATTGCGATGGAACCGGTGATTGGAATGGTACCCACGCGACATTTATCGTTGGGCGTAGCGGGTCAAGCGCAAGTGTTGCCGCGCATTCTTCTTCAACTTATGGTTCAGTATATACTTACTTGTCAGATAGCAGCCACGCGTATTACCACTGGGTGCATAACCCGGGGGTTGTAATAACCAAACCAGCGACACCGGCATCAGTGTCGGCTTCAGGGCCGGAGTCGGGGTATGCGGTTGTGTTTAAATGGTCAGCAGTTACCGGTGCGACCAGTTACAAAGTAGCACGCCGTCCTTCAGGCGGTGCCTGGACTTACTGGAATGGCTTAACAACAGCGAATGAGCCGGCTATTGGCTGGCCTGCAATGTATCATACACCCGGTGTAGGGAAATTTGATTTTGCGGCATTAGCAACAAATACTGCCGGGGATTCTGCATGGAAATACTTAAATGCTATAACGGTTCCTGATCAAAAAGCGCCGGCAGTTCCGGCTGGGCTTGCAGCAACTGCGCCTAGCGCAACTAGTGTTAAACTTACATGGACAGCGGTCAGCGGTGCAACTGGGTATACGGTTTATGGTTCATCCGTCCGTGCGGAAGTTGATGACCGGTGTTACAAAAAAACACCGACGGGTGACGGGCAAACATGGACAGGTTTGGCATATGTTACTGACGGGCTTAGGGATAATACTAATTACGGAAGCTCTCCAATTGCAGCACAAGCGAATGTATGGATAACATTCTCCCCGGCAGTTGAACTTCATAAATACAATTTCCGTTTATGGGATGGTGATAACCGGATTTACGAAAAAGTATACGCGCGGTGGTATGATACCGCTGGGGCGTATTTTAATCCGCATGGATGGCGTGCGTACCGTACGGAGGGTGCGTTTAGGTTAAGTGCAACTGCGGATGTTAAATGTACAAAACTTGGGTTATCATTTGCGTCAGGATCCGGGAATACCGCGAATGCGCAAAACCATGTTACCGTAATGGAAGCGCACGGAGGGTACCTTGCGAAAACTACGGCGGCTACTTATACAATAAATAATTTACAGCAGAATACAAGTTATTATTTCCGTATTGACGCATACAAAGCTACTTCACCGGAAGTTATTTCGTATTCCTGCCCGGTAGTAATTTGTCATACCCCTAAAGCAGCGGATGCCACGGCACCGGCAGTGCCAACCTTAGCGTTGCCTGCGAATGCTAGTACTAATTCTACTGGTAAACCTGTGTTTGACTGGTCGGATGTAACCGACCCCAGTGGTGTAACTTATGAATTGCAAGTAGCTAATAATGCTGCGTTCACAAGTCCCACTATAAATCTAACAGGCCAGACTGCGTCAACGCATACTCCGGCAACTGTATTAGCCAGCGCAACCTATTCCTGGCGTGTCCGCGCAAAGGATGGAGCAGGGAATTATAGTGCGTGGTCTGGTGCATGGACTGTTGTAGTTAATGTGGGAGATTCCACACCGCCCCCGATGCCGGCTCTTGTATCACCTGCTAATGCAAGTGCACAGTCTTCTAACAACATCACGTTTGACTGGTCGGATGTAACCGATCCCAGTGGCGTTACTTACGAAGTGCAGATAGATAATAACGCTGATTTTTCAAGCCCTGCGGTTAATCAAACCGCTCTTGCAGTATCAACTTATGCTAACACAGTAGCGCTGGGCAACGGAACGTTTTACTGGCGTGTCCGTGCGAAGGATGGGAAGTCAAATTATAGTTCGTGGAGCGCATCGAGAAGTTTTACGATTACTATAAACGACGCTGTACCTCCGGCGGTACCGACATTAACATCCCCGGCGAATAGCGCAGCATTGACTTCCAACAGTGTGGCGTTTGACTGGACAGATGTAACCGATCCCAGTGGTGTATCGTATGAACTGCAGGTAGCGAAAGAAACGGCCTTTACTACAATTGAAATATCAAAAGTTGATATAGCAACGTCAGCTTATACTGCAGCGTCCGGGCCGGGGAATGGTACGCATTACTGGCGTGTCCGTGCGAAAGATGGAGCAGGGAATTATAGCGCTTGGGCTGCCGGGTTTAGTTTTAGTATAGCAACCACAGGGGATTCAACCGCTCCGACAAATCCTACAACGTGTAATGCGTATATTGATATTGAAAAGTCGGCGGAGTTAACGAATGATACATGGACTAATGTTTCGGATACTCCATATTTTGAATGGACTGGTGCTGCGGATAGTGACAGCGGAGTTGCAGGGTATAGCGTGTACTGGGGTGCGGATTCTGCGGGTTCACCGGAATTAGTGAAAGATATTGACCAGGCGGAAGTAACGGCGTATACACCAAGCCAGCCGGCAGAAACTGAGAAAACATATTATCTCCGTGTGCGTACGTTGGATAATAATGGTAACTGGTCTGATGCAGCGACGTTATTTACATATAAGTACGACAAAACAGCGCCAGTGAATCCAGCATCGGTACTCGCATGGACGAATGATACCAAGACTAAAGAACTGTTCTCAAGCACGGGTTCCTGGCAGAATATTGATGCCGGGCCGTACTTTGAATGGACCGGTGCAACGGATGCAATTGGTATATCAGGATATAGCATTTATTGGGGTAATGATAATGCTACGTCAATTCCGGATACCGTAACAAAAGCGCATGCAGTACCAACCAAGTATTTTGCGGACCCTGCCGATCCGGAAGTTGAAACTTACCTGATTTTGAAGACACAGGATCTTGCGGGTAACTGGAGCGATCAGCAGGTAGTGTTTACTCATAGGTTTGATAATATAGGCCCATTGGCGCCAAATAAGATTGCACCTGAAGCTGATGCGGTGACAACTGCGTTACCGTCGTTCTCATGGGATAGTGTGGATGATATCAGCGGGATTAGTTATGAGATTGAGATAAGTCAAAACAGTGATTTTTCTTCTACCAACACAAAGGCTGCGAATCTTACTTTACCGAGTTACACCGCAACAACAGCGCTTACCAGCGGGACGTATTACTGGCGTGTACGCGGAGTGGATGGTGTAGGGAATGCAGGGGTGTGGAGTACAGGTAGGGCGTTTAAGACCGATATTACACCTCCATTACCGGTGACAGGCCTTACTGCGGAGAATGCGGGTGGCGGTGATGTTAAGTTGGATTGGACACCTGCGACGGATGCCGTCAGCGGTATAGCGTCATACAATATTTATCGTTCCGAAACATCCGGGCAGTTGGGTACAAAAGTTAATACTGAAAGTGTTATTGACCTGCAATTTTATGATAACGGTACAACTTTAACCAGCGGTGCAGTCTATTATTATACAGTAACACCGGTTGACCTTGCGGGTAATGAGTGTGTTACAGGTAATGCCGTAGCGAGTATTACGATTGACAAAACCGGTGTGTCAGTGAGCAGTGTGGGTGTTGATTATGACACGATTTCACCAAATGAGGACGGGGTACAGGATAGCGCAAAGATTAGCTATACTATAAACCCAGCGGCTAATGTTACTATTGAAATCTATGACGGGACTACATTGGTAAAAACATTGGTTCCTACAGGGCAGCTTTCTGCAGGTACGTATAACGCTACATGGGACGGTGCTGAAGCGCTTAGCGGTAGTGTGGATACTAACAAAACGTATACTTACAAAATAACTGCGGCAAGTTCTGATGGAAAAACAACGGTCAGGGAAGGTAAAATTGAAGTGGATGTGATCCCACCAGAAAATCCGGTTGTAACCGTGTCTAACAGTGTATTCTCCCCGAATGGTGACGGTAACCGTGATAACACAATGTATGGTTTTACATTGAAAGAACCGCTGCAGGTGGTGTTCAAAATCGTTGATGCAAGCGATAATACAATAAAAGAGTCTATTATTCAAGGAAAGGCCGGGCTCAACAGTGTCTTTTGGGACGGTAGAAATAGTTCGGGTACTATAGTTGCTGATGGTACTTATAACGCGTCGGTCTTACTTATAGACAAAGGCGGGAATGAGTCCGAGGTTATTTCTGTGGAAACAAAAGTTGACCGTAATTCCGGGTGGATTATGGGGTATATATACGACATAGATAAACCGGGCGGCAATGTTGCTGAAAACCGTATTGGCAACGCTTTTATTCAGGTGATGCAGAACGGGCAGGTGATTGAATCAGTCAACGCGGGTGCTGCGGGTACGGCAAATGTCGGATATTATCAGGTGATTGGCTTACCTTCCGGGACTTATGATATTTCGATACTGGCAAAACGGTATGAGGGCAGTACACAAAAAGTTGTAGTTGAAGTTGGGAAGATTAAGTGGGCGAGTATTGGTTTGAAGTATGTCGGCGGGGCTACACAGCCGCCGGTAGTGGAACACGTGCCTTTGGTAAGTATCTCTGCCAAAGGTAATAAAGTGCAGTTTGCAGCATCTGCCATAGATGATGAAGGTGTAAGTTTGGTAACGTTAAAATATCAACTTTACGTTGGACAGGATAAAATTGATGAAGGTGATATTTCAATGGTTGATCAGGGAGGTATATACGTAGCAGACCTTATGCCTGATAAAATCATTGATGATGTTACTATGATCTCATACAGAATCATTGCAGCTGATACTGATGGTAGTGAAACCATTATACCTGGCGCGGATACTTGGTATTATACAGAGCTTGCTAATGGAGTAAAAAAATATCTTGGTTCTGACGGCGGAAAAATTAGTTTGGTTGATGCTAATACTGAAGACGGTGTTACCGAAGTAAAAGTACCGGTAAACGCTATAGCTTCTCAAACGGAGTTCAGTATCAGCCAGCCAAAAGATTCAGTGGTGCCGGAACTTAAGGGTACTAATGACTTTATGGCGGAAGGTGTGGCGAAACCGGTTGAAACGTATGAGATCGGCCCTAGCGGCATGGTGTTTGACCAGCCAATGGTTATTTCATTGTTGTATATGGACATCGACCAGGATGGGTTTGTTGACTATACAAGCTATAAAGAAGATAACCTCGGGATTTTCTGGTATGACGGCGATAACTGGCGGTTTGTAGGCGGTATCGTTGATAAAACAAAAAACACGGTTACTGCGAGGGTCATGCATTTCTCGATGTACGGCATTTTCCCTGTAAAGTCTATGCAGATAGATGCCAGTGTGTTTAAACCAAAGGAAAAGGTTATCACACCGAATAGTGATAACAAAAACGATTTTGCGTTTTTTAATGGTATAAATAACGTCAGCGCAAGTATTACTATGGATGGATTAGTTGAATCACCGAAGATATATGTTTATGACCTTAACAATAAACTTGTCAGGATGTTGGAAGACAAAGATACTTGGGATGGTAAGGATGAACTTGGCCAGTTGGTGGAAAACGGTGTGTATATTTACCAGTACGAACTCAATGGCCAAAGAGTAAGCGGGAGTTTGGTGGTAGCTAAGTAAGGTACTAGATTAATCGTTCAGTTTAATAGAAAAAATAGTAAAACCCGGATATTAATGATACCCGGGTTTTGCTTTATATCTTCTTGACAAAAACAGAGTGTTTCATATAGAATAATATTAATAGTTTATTATTTATAATTGAACGTAGAGGGCATAATGTCAATTAATAAAGTGTCTCTTCTTCAGTATTGCTGTATATTTGCTTGCGTGTTAATGACTTCAATAAGTTTTGCTGATGTAATGAGAGGGACGAGTTATTATCTTACATCTGATGTTATTGATGCTGCTGGTATAACTAATGTTGATGATGCTAATATTCCAAAAACATCAATAAAAAAAGTTTCATTCTCAATGGGTCAGGTTATTGCGGGGTTGGCTAACGGGAGTACTTATAAAGGAAAACTCGGGTTTCTTTATACATACGAAGTTGCGGAAAGTAGCGATGTACTGCCGCCGTCAGCAATCTCTGATCTTGTTGCTAGCGGGAGCAGTGGTGATGTTACCTCAGAGGGAAGCCTTATGCTTAGGTGGACTGCACCGGGGAATGATGATACAGCAGGGACAGCGTATAGTTATAACCTGAGATATTCAAGTGTAACTAATATTAATACAAATACGGAGTTTGATGATAGCTCATTGGCAAAAACTATTGACGGGCAGTTTCCTCCGTCACCTGAGGTTGCGGGGTCAACACAATCGATGGTGGTTGTGAATTTAGTGCCCGGTGCAACATACTTTTTTGCGATTCGCGCGCTTGACGCAAAAAATTCTGGGGTTTGGTCACGCAGTACGGGGATTAATGAAAACAATTTTGCGGTTGCATATGATAGCCCACCGCCGGTAGCTATAATTACGGATATTGTTCAAAGAACTTCTGAGTTAAGGGTTTTTTGGAGTACTACAGCAGTAACGGCGGATGATATCAGTCATTACGAACTATGGTGCGATTCTGTTACGAGTGAGATGTCCTCTAAATATCTGGTTTTAACCACTACAGGATTAGAGTACGCGCATACCGGATTGACAAATGATGTTACTTATTATTATCAGGTGATTACCGTTGATAATTTGCCGTTGGAATTAAAAAGCCAGCCGTCTAATACCCTGGAGTCGTATCCGTCTGCCGGGATTATCCCCGACGCGCCTCAGATGTTTAACGGGTATGCCGCTGGGGTTGATTCTATAGTATGGGAATGGACTGCAGTGGGGGAAGTTACCGGGTACCGTATATACTCATCATCAAGTTTGGTAGTTACTGAACTTATGGCGAATGATACATATTGGATACAGGGCGGGTTAACACAGAATACGCCGTCTGATGTTAAGTACATCGTGAGTTATAATACTGTCGTGGGAGAGAGCGCAAGAAAGAATCTGGATACAAGTTATCCAGTGTTTACCTACGCATTACCCGCGGTCGGGCTGGAAATCACTGAAGCAACGGTATCAAAAGTTACATTACAATGGACAGCAAATGGTAATCCTGAGAATACAAGGTATGGCATTCAGTATTCCGGCGATGATTTTACCGTGGATATCACAACATACAGTACAAATGTGTTGCAGACCACCGCTACTGTTTATGGGTTATCACCGGGGAATACATACTATTTCCGCGTACATGCGTATAATGGTAATGGTATTCAAACAGGATATTCAAACGTGGTATCAACTCTAACTGCATTTGGTATTGCGCCTGGGTCGGTAACTGACCTGAGGATGGAGTTAACAAATTCTACTTCGATACAGCTTACCTGGACTGCTCCTGGAGCGGATGGAACAATAGGAGATTTGGCTAATGCCACTTATATTATTGCATATTCCGATATTGATTCTGACGGTATTACCACAGAATCGGAATGGAATATCGCGAGGTTAATGAATGAATTCAGGATTTCTACTACTACTGTTTTGGGTGCTGCCGAGAGTGTTATTATTACCGGGTTAATGAGCAGTACAACTTATTCGTTTTCTATCAAGGTAATAGATTCGGGGGATACATGGTCTGGATTATCCAATTCATTAGTTGCATGGACAGTTAATACAGAACCTCCGGGGATGCCTACACAGAACACTGCTGTAGTAGATACTACTAATAAAACCATAACGCTTAACTGGTTGAATCCTGAAGATACGGACTTCCGGGGCGTTCTCGTAGTATGGCGGACGGACCGCGCACCGGAAAACGCAGGTGACGGTACTGTAGTTACTAAATATGGCGTTCCGGGGACTACTGATTCGTATAAGTTTACTAATTTAACCTGGGGAACGACATATTATGTTGCTATGTATGCGTTTGACAGCGGTGAAAATTATTCTGTTCCCGTGAGTACAAATTATACATTTATTCCATTAGAAGCTATCCCTCCGAACCGTGTGCTGGGTTTACGCGGGGAGTCTACCGGAACGTTTAGTTATTCGTTGTACTGGACAAAAGTTACTAATAATATTGACGGCACTATCTGCACTGATTTAGCTAAGTATCAGGTATACCGCGGGACAAGTATGTTTTCGTGTAATGAACCTCGCGGAGTTATTCTCTCTACTTCATCAATCACAGATCGTATGACGTATACCGAGTATTATGCCGGCGGAAGGATTGTGTATTACTACCGTGTTGTTGCTGTGGATTTGTATGATAACGCAAGCGATAGTTCGTGGGTTGTGGATAATACGGAAGATGCAAATATTTATATCATTACCGGAGATAAGAAAGCCTGGGCGGTGTTAACCAGTAATGCCGCTAGAGTTTTGTATAAGGATTTGAATAATTCTTATAACGCTAATCTTGACATATTTTTGTCGCTGGATGAAGAAACAGGTGATGCGTATACCATGAATCTCTTTAATTCGTTAACTGAAGAAAGTATTGATAATTTTAGATTCCCGTCACCAGGGCCGTTATACGTGTTTGTTTATGACACTGCGCAGTTTGCGGATACTGATAGTATTGTTGTTAATAGAAATAATGGTATTGAATGGGTTGCAATCGGTGGAAGTAAGGATACCTCCGCGAAAACTGTGAGCGTTCGGTATATATATTCCGGGACGTTCAAACTACAGAAAGTTGAAAAGTCGGATAAGTTTGAGGTAACAAAAATTACTTCAAAAATATTTACACCCCAGCTTGAGGATGAAACCGGTGTACTTAACCGGGCAAGGTTTTATTGTAATAATCCTAAGGGTTCAAAAACTGTGGGAAAAGTGTTTAACCTTATGAGCGCATTAGTGCAGGATAAGTTGGATGTTGAGTCTGAGGGTAACGGTGTAACAGTATTGTATTGGGATGGTAAAGATAAGTCCGGAAAAGTTGTTGATTCCGGGGTGTATATTTATCAGATAGAGGCTGATGGCAGGGTTCAAACCGGGACGGTTGTTGTTGCAAAATAGGTGGAACGTTAACTGATAAAAAATGTGTGATGAAATTTATTAAATTGCATAAAGTACGGGTTATTGTTTTACTGGCCGTAGGCTGTGCGGTCCTTGCTGTATCAAACGGTGATGCTATCATAGAAAACATCGGGTGTTCCGCCAGGGCAGTGGGGATGGGTAATGTGTTTACCGGGCTGGCGGATAATGTTTTTTCTGTATACTACAACCCTGCGGGGCTTGGGCAGATGATGCGTACCGAAGCGGCAGTGAGTTACGCGACTTTTTTTCAGGGGCTTACCGATAAATCCGCGATTGCATTGAACTACTACGGTTTTGCAGTGCCTATGAGGACATTAAAGAGTGATTATGGAAGTGTTGGTATCGGGTATTACACGTTTGATGTGACAAATTTGTATCAGGAAAGTATTTTTATGTTTGGGTTCGGGAAAGATATGGGCCCGATTATTAATATACCGGTATCTTTGGGTATTACCGCTAAGAATATTACCATTAAGTACGGGCAGGATGAGTATACTGAATCTAATCCTGTATTCACATCAGGGTATGCTAAAACACAGACGACAGTTGATATCGGCGGGTTATATAATATCAGTAAAGAAATAATGTTTGGGTTTAACATCCTAAATATTACACAACCGGATATGGGATTGTATTCTGCAAATAAACTGCCGATGCAGATTAAAGCCGGGGTTGGATACCGCCTTGCGGATTCCAGTTTTGGGATTGACCTCTTGTATGCCACGGCGGTCAGTATTAACCTTGGAGTAGAAAAATGGTTTGCCAAAAACACTGTTGGTATACGCGGAGGGGTGGGGTTGGGCTCACAGGATTATAAAGTTTTTAATCTCGGGGCAAGTTATTATTTCCCCAGAATGGATCTCGGGAGACTGGCGTTGGATTATGGCTGGCATTATCCGCTTTCAGGATTAAAAGAAACTATGGGGACACATTGGGTTACCCTGCGGGTATTGTTTGGACGCGAGCTCAAGCAGATTAAGCGTATACAGGTTCAGGCGTCTCCGGATTCGGCGTATATTTCGCCGATTGTGCCGGAAGCAAAGAATAGGGTTGTGTTTACTCTTACATCAAGTGCAGCGGAGGTTGAGTCTTGGGAGTTTGTTATAAAGAAAAGTGATGAGTCCGGGACGTCTATACGCACCTATCGAGGTACCGGGAAGGTTGCGCCGTCGCTTGAATGGGATGGCCGCGATGAAACTTCGCAGGTGGTACCGGATGGGAAATATCCATATAATCTCAAGGTTGTGGATACCATTGGGAATAAGTCTGAGACATTGGATCAGCAGGTTGTAGTTGATAGCAAGCCGCCAAAATGTGAGCTCACTCCGGGGACTACGGTATTTTCGCCAAATGGGGATTTGAAAGACGATATTTTGTTTGTAAACCTTATGGCGAAGGATGATAATGCCGTAGATCATTGGATGATACAAATTGTGGATAGTAAGAACAATCTTGCGAAGACTATTAAAGGCGAGCTTGATCCGCCGGGGAAGATTGAATGGGATGGGCGGGATGATTATTATCAGCAGATAGTGCGCAGCGGGACGTATACCATAAAGATGGTAGTTTGGGATATCGCAGGGAATAAGGCTGAAGCAGAGGATAAGTTCGTAAATGTGGATATCCCTGTTCAAGTACGGGAAGTTATACAGGTGAAAGAAATTATTAAAGAGATAATCAGGGAAGTGCCTAAGGATATTACTATTAAACAGGAAAAAGATGGGTTAAAAGTGACAATGGCGAGTTCTATATTGTTTGATGCTGGCAAATACACGTTAAGGACACAGGCGTATGATGCATTGAATCAGATTGTAAAAATCCTTGATGCGTATCCCGAGAACGGGGTGAGAATAGAAGGGCATACAGATTCTGTGGGGAGTGATTCTTATAATCAGGTATTATCGGAGATGCGTGCACGCAGCGTGTTTGATTATCTGTCAAAACACGGGGTGGAAATCACTAGGTTAAAAGCTGTTGGCCGGGGATCAAAGTCTCCTATGGCTCCGAATACTACCAATGAAGGAAGAGTGTTAAACCGCAGGGTTGAAATTGTTATTATAGGCGCCCAGGAATAGTGTATTAATAATAATAAAATTTTTTATTGACAACGTTTTGTTTATAAGTAAAATTTTAAGGAGGCTGGTAACTAAATTATGATGTACAGGTATTTTAGTAGTATCGCATTTCTGTTGTTAATTTCAACACAAGCGTTAATGTGCTATGCTGAGGATAAGGTTGAAATAGCAACTCAAACAGTGGTTGCAACGGCTGGTAACGATGCCGGTGTCGCTGTTGTTTATAGTAAATACACAGAATTATCATTCAAAAATCTTGGCTGGAAGTATGATGAGTATCTCAACTGCGCGAAGATGGTATTGGATAAAGCGCAGGTTGCGTATTCAATGATAAATGATGATGATATAGAAAAAGGTGTTATACCGGAAAAGATTAAGGTTATCGTAACGCTAAACTGGCGGTCAATGAGTGCAAAACAAGCGGAGCAGTTGAAAAAATATACTGAACGCGGAGGTAAAATATTTGCGGTATACCAGACATCTTTCCGTAATGAAAAAGATGAGTATGCGGCAGATCCCAGAAATTATTTATTAGCTGATATTTTTAACGCGGATTATACTTCATGGGTTGGCGCGCCGCCAAAGTGTACATATCTTAAACGCAATGTTCCTGCGGATCATCCGTTGTGGCAGGGATTACCGGAGTACGTGCATTTTTATAGGTATTCTTCTATGATAAATAAAACTCGGGTAGTAAACGGCGATAGTATTCTTGGTGTGTGGTATGATGAAGACAAAAACAATACGTCGTATCCCGCGGAAACAAATTCAGGGTTGATCCTCGGGAAAAATTGTGTATATCTGGGGGAAGATATTTTTGAACCGGAGAATGGGCATAATCCTATCATCCAGAAACTTACAGGGAATATTATAAGGTTTCTTTTGAGCACAAATTAATTAATATAGGGTTTTTAAGAAAGAGGAGGTATTAGTGATGAGTTGTTTCAGTAAAAGTGTACGTGTATTCACCAAAGTTTTATTCACAGCGGTGGTGGTGGCAGGTGTGGTTGCAACAGGGTTTGCGCAGATTACTGTGTCAAATGTAAGTGTTATTCCAACAAGTTTTGACCCGACCCTGGGGTATTGTTTGGTACAGTATAACCTAAGCGCAAATGCGTCTTCAGTTAATGTCGAAATATTTGATAGTTCGAGTACGCGGGTGAGGTTGATAGCGTCTACTTCCGCAGTTGTAGGCCAAAATTTTGTTAGCTGGGACGGGAAAAATGATAGTGATGCATCAGTTTCTGGCGGGGATTATGTTGTTAAAGTTACTGCACAACTCAGTGCAACAACCTGGGCGGGGACCGCAACTAAGCCTGTGACTATGGGAATGGGTATCGCTACAAATAAAAATACTGGTTCTGCGAGTCTTGGCAAGGTGTACGTTGCACGCAGGACTAATAATTCTATCACTGATGGAACAGCCGCTGCTGCCGGGGGTTGGGCTTGGGTGTCATCAACCTGGTCGTTCTCAAGTGGTACATATGCTGATGGAACGGTGGAAATGTTTACTGTGACCGGCGGGACTAATATCGCGTCTGTTGGAACGTTTACCCGTCCGGACCCGGCGTTTGATGATGCTGGCCCTGTTAAAGTTTCAGTAGATGCTGATGATTATGTTTATGTAGGTGACTGGTATCAGTTCGGGTATCCGGCAACGGATGCACCGGCTGGGCGTACAAAAAATACGAGGATTTGGAGATTCAACGCTGATGGTACAAGCCCGACGGTTATGGTTGATAACGTGTCTAATGGTTTGAATATTGTTACGTTAGGGTTTGAAGTCCGCGGGACTGGGAGTAATAAGGTTTTGTGGACCGTAGCACGGGAAGGTGCAGGGAAAGTGTATTACTTTGACCAGTTTAACGGGACAAAGTGGACTGATACAGCGCCGAAATCAATCAATATTGATGGTATCTGCGGAGCGGATATCACGTTTGATAACGCTGGTGCGATGTATGTATGTTTTGGTGACCCGCACGCAGCGGCAGTGTATTCTTTGACGGATACCAGTTATGCCTTGGTTAAGTATTCAAGTGCAACAAAAGTATGGGCACTTACCTTTGCGCAGCTCGGTGGCTTGAAAAATGTTAACTACGGCGCGACAGGGGTTGAGTATAACGTTAAAGACGGGAATATTTATGTTGATAACGGCGGATATATCGCGATCGTTGATACCAACGGTAATGTTCTTGATCAATCATCGTTTAATACTTACGGCGCGCATGATTTATGTACGGACGCTAATGGGTATGTGTATGTGGTTAACCGCGCAACGTATCAGGTTTCAAATGCGAATACCGGCGGGTGGTGGAAAATACGTACGTCGTCAACAACAACGCATTCAAGCAGCGCACAAGGCGCGGTGTCTGTAGGTAGTGTATCCACTGCGGTGGATACTTCAAAGGTTACGGTGACGCAAAATGCGCCGGGAACACAGGATACAATTACGGGCACAGCGGGTGCTGCTACAGCGGGTGCAAGTGTAAAATTGTATTCCGATAGCGGGTTGACAACTATGATTGGCCAGGCTACAGCAACCGGGGACGGTAGTTTTGGGCCGGTAAATATCGGTGATGGTTATCCCGGAGGAACAGGGTATGGTACGGTTTATATTAATCAAACAGAGTCCGGGAAGGTTGCTAGCGCAGCGGTGAATGTTACTAATGACATTGAACCCCCCGCAACGGCGCCGACCGGGTTAGGTTTAAGCGTATCTTCAGCAGGGACAGGGTTGACTCTTTCATGGACGGCGTTAAGCGGTGCGGCATCGTATAATGTGTACCGCAATAATACGTCTATCTCAACAATTGCGTCGTTAACAAAGCTTAATGCTTCAGCAGTTACAGGGAATAGTTATACGGATACAACGGTTAATGGCGGGACGTTATATTATTATGTTGTCACAGGGGTTGATGCGTATGGTAATGAACAGAAAAATGTCTTACCTGCGGCAATCAGCGGGATGTTGGTTAACCAAAACACGGCGACTAGTATTGAAGTTAGTGATCCAGGGTCTATAGTAACAAAAATTGATATCGAATCAGGTGATTTAGCAACTGGGTATAGTGTGTCTATTTCAACTTTCGCAAGTACAAGTGTTACTACGGCAAATAATAATGCGCGGGATGATCTTAATATACAGTTACCTAATACCGCGTATTCATCAATGCCAATCCGTGAGATTAAGTTTAAGGATAGCACTGGTGCAACTGTGAGTTCACCGGTATCATCCGGGCAAAAGGTTAAGCTTACCATTGGGTATTCAACGGCGTATCTTAATGCGTATACACTACAGGGGCTTAGTGAATTTGGTGAAGAAAAGTTACGGTTGTTTAAACTTAACACCACAAATAATACGTGGGAATTAGTGTCAAATTCAGCGGTGACTGCGGCAAGTGATATTGTGAGCGCAGAGATGTCGGGATTTTCAATCTTCACCGTAATGCCGTGGTATTCATCGTCTACTGGCAGTAATGACACGCCTCAGACGAAGCTTACCAACGCAAATGTGTATCCTAATCCTTATACTAAGGCGGATAGCGCTGCAGCGAAGAGTATAGTGTTCTGCAAACTCACGGATAGATGTGATATTTATGTCTATGATGTAAGCGGTACGTTGTTTTATAAGATAGCAAAGTCCGATACTTCAGTAGGATCGTATTCTTGGGATGGTAAGGATAGTAAGGGTAACGAGATCGGGCCGGGCTTGTTCATAGCAGTTATGAAAAAAGGTTCGGATACAAAAGTTGTTAAGTTTGCTGTTAATAAGTAAGGTAAATAGGATAAATATTTATAAGATAGGGGTTTTGTTGATAAAAAACCGATGAAATTAATTAAGAAAAATGTTAGGTTTGTAGCAACAACGGTTGGGATTGTTGTATGCGCGTGTGCGCTGGTGTCGGCTAATATTATGGTGTCAGACGTTAAGATGTCTAACGAGAATGTTAGTATCGCACAGGGCACAACTATTATGTTTACCCTGAATGAACCGGCAACAGTGTATGTGCGTGTGATGGACACCACGGAAACTGTGTTGTACCGCAAATTATGGGAAGCGCGGTATGAAACAACCCGCGGGCAAAAAAGTGTTGTATGGAACGGGTTGGATGATAGCGATGATCCTGTGAGTACCGGGACGTATAGGATTGTTATACGTGCAGGGTCAAATGCAAACACTAGCGCTAGGTTGCTCGGGCAGTATGCTACTGATAGTATGGATGGTACGTATAAATTTAACGGTATTTTTGTTAATAAAAATATCGGAGATACAAATTACGGGAAGGTGTTTGTTTCGGTAAAAACAAGTAATGGTATTACCGGTGCAAATGCGGATAGTGACCCGTTAACTCAGTCCGACGGTAAAGTTATGGTGTTCACTTCTACTACAGGGTATTGCACGCAGTTAGCTGCGCCAACAACGATCTGGGGCGGTATTTATGGCGGTGGATGGGATGACGACGGGCCAATAAAACCGGTGATTGACAGCGAGGGGTATATTTACGTTGCGGATTGGTTCCAGGGTGGAACGGGTACTTCACCGAATGCGTGGCCGTCAGAAGTGCAGAATCAGATAGTGTACCGTTACAACCCGGATGGTACTAATCCCGTAGCGGTTTTGTCCTATCAGGAAAATAATTCTGGAACATTTAAGAATTTTACGGTTATTGGCAGTAGTAACACAAAAAAAATTGTTACTGCTGCGGTGCAGCGCGGGCGTGTAGAGATCTATAACGTTTTTGATGGAATACGATGGACGAGTCCGAGGGTGGACGGTACGGTGATAACTAGTGTTGTTAATATAGCGGACCAGTTAAAAGATGTAGCTGTGGACAGTAATAATAATTATTATGTTGTGTATATGTCTACAACATTAGGTAGTAAGGTTGTTGAGAAGTATGATATTAACGGTATATCTCAATGGTCTAAAACTACTGCGGATTTTGATGCTGTATACGCTACACGTGAAGGAGTTGGGTGTGTATTGGATATTTATTCCAGTACTTCGACTAAGATATTGTATATAAACAAAGGCGGGTATATAGTTAAACTCAACGCGGATACTGGTGCGGTTATTGGATTGACGTACGTATCTTATGCGGAGATAGATATGGATGTGGATACCAGCGGGAATTTGTATGTTTGTTCTCATGGTTCAGCTGGTAAGGGGTGGTGGAAAATTATTGGCCCTGATGGAGATAATTTTTATGTTACTACTGGTAAAAGCGTGTACTTCCTCGCAACAACTACCTCTCCGGTAAGTGCAAATGTTGTTATATCCCAAAATCCCGTGGGTACAAATGATACAGTTGAAGGTAATGCCGGGGCGGTTATCGCAAACGCGGTTGTTGAAGTTTATAGTAAGATTGACCTTACTTCCGCATCGTTGGTGGTAAGTACGGTTGCTGCGTCGAACGGTAGTTTCGGGCCGTTAAGTATAGGGGATAATCTGTATGATAATGTGTGGGTAGTAGCGTATATGCCGGGTTGGGCGAAAAGCGGGAAGGTATTGCTGAGAAATGATATTGTTTCTCCGGAATCTGTACCATTAAATGTTTCTGTAAAAGTGTCAAGTACAACCGACGGGCTGGTAGTTACCTGGTCTAAGGATAGTAATGCTGCGATGTATAATATTTACCGTGCAACTTATGTTTTCACATCAGTTGCTGGGATGGTGTGCTCCACAACAACAGCAGGCCTTAACTGGACGGATATCGGGATTGAAAGCGGGAAGAGTTATCTTTATGCTGTTACATCGCTGGATACTGCAGGGAATGAGGATAAAACTAAGTGTTCAGTCGTATCTAAAGGGATGTTGATTTTGTCAACCGCGGATTTTGCGGTTACCAGCGCTGATACTAATGGGACACAGGTTGTGGGATTGAATATCGCAAACGGTGATCTCTCAGCGAAGTATTCTGTAGTGGTTAGTACTTTCACTTCTTCCAGTCTTGCTGTGAATGATGCTAATGATACTGTAAGAAATGATTCGCGGTATAAGACTAATACAGGGATTATTACAGCCATGAATTATTTTGATATTACATTTAAGGATTATAACGGTAATGCTGTATCGCAGCCATGTGCGTCCGGGAAGACTGTTACAATGACTGTCAAGTATACACAAGAATTCGAGGCGGCAATATCGGGTATCATAGATGAAAGTACTCTTAAATTGGTACATCTCGACTCTCTTAACCGCGTGTGGGAGCCTGTGTATACATCAGTTGTGGATACCGTGAATAATACGGTAACCGCTGAGGTTTCACAGTTCTCAGTGTTCTCTGTGCTGCCGTGTTACGGGTTGGCAAGTACGGTGAAGTCTAATCTTAACAATGCAACGGTGTATCCTAATCCGTACATTAATGCAGATTCAGTAAAGAAGAGTATTATCTTCACAAACCTTACGACGACTTGTAAGATTTATATTTATGATATTTCCGGTACGCTTGTGTGGTGGGGTGAGGAAACTAATGGTGACGGATACTATGAATGGAATGTTAAGAATGACGATGGGCAGGAAGTTATGCCGGGGTTGTACATATACTTATTGAAACACGGTAGCGAAAAAAAGGTTGGGAATTTAGCTGTGATCAGATAGTTGTTAAGGTATGAATTATATATTTAGTGGTGTATATAGGGTATAAACAAAAGTTGTGAGAGGAGGAGTAGGTAGAATGGCAAAGCAGAAAGTAGCAGGGTTGGCAGTAGCGGTGTGTTTAGCGGTGGCGGTGTCGTTATGTTATGGCGCAGGTGGTACCAGCGGTGCGGCATTCTTAAGCATTATCCCGGGTTCTCGCCCGGCGGGGATGGCCGGAGCGTTTACCGGTGCGGCAAATGACGTTAATTCAATATACTTCAACCCGGCGGGATTAGCGTTAGTTGAAAAAAAGGAAATTGGATTCACTCATAATATGTGGGTTAGTGGAATCAATTACGAATTTGTTGCCGGTGCTGTCCCGTTAGCAGGGATTGGTACTGTTGGTGCAGCGTTGAGTATGGCAAGCGCGCAGATTGATGAAACTAAGGAAGCAACGGATGGCGGGATTGATATCACCGGGAAAAAACTTAGTTACAGCGATATGGCTGTAACTGTTGGATTGGGACGCAAGATTAATGACGCGTTGCTGGTAGGGTTGAATGGTAAGATGGTATCTGAAACAATTTCATCAAAAGCGGGCTCAGCAATGGGTATTGATGCCGGAGTAACGTATATTATGAGCAAGGATATCATGATTGGCGCGGCATTACAGAACCTTGGGACTGCGATGAAACTTGATTCCGTAGAGGCTGGATTACCGATGACAGTTCGTGCGGGTGCGGCGTATAAGATGATGGAGAACGCATTGAATATTGTCGGGGATATTAATTATTTTATTAGTTCAGGCAAAATGAACATTCGCGCGGGTGCGGAATATATTTATCCTGTAAGCAAAGACATGGGTATCGCTGTGCGTGGCGGTTATCAAACAACTGAAGTAGTAGGCGCGGGATTAACATTTGGCGGCGGGATTGTTTATAAAATGGGTAATATGGATATTATAGCGGATCTTGCATATTGGCAGATGGGAGACCTTGGGAGCCCTATACGCGTATCGTTAAACGTTAAGTTATAATAAAACCGCAGTTAGCATTTAATATAGTTTTATTGTATTGTTATACCAACGGAGGTAAGATGGAGAAAAGTAATCTAGGGTTGGCAAAGTTAGGTATTGTCACAGTTTTTGCGTGCACATTTATTCTAACCGGCTGTATGGAATTTCAGAAAGCGAAGTGGCTGGAAGTAAGAGATGAATCGACTCTTGTAAAGTCGGATAAAGTTATCCCGATGAAGAATATGCCGGGGTTCCGCGTGCAGCTCGGGTCAATGCAAAGTTATGACGGTGCACAGGGTATGGGTAAGGCTGTGATGAATATCGTTCCCGGTGTAAAAGCGCATGTTATCACCGAAGGCGGATTGTATAAAGTGCGTATGGGTGATTGTAAGACTAAGGAAGAAGCTAGTAAGCTTAGGGATCAGTTTGTTAAACTTGGTTACACAGATTGCTGGATCGCATCTGATTCTATAGAAGTTCCGTTGGAAGCTGGGGAGGAAGTGCAGTTAAATCCTTCCAAATGGTCAGTTCAGATTTCAAGTACAAGGTTGAAAGAGTCTGCAGATACTATCAAAACAAAAGTTGCCGGTACGGGTATTACTGACCCTGTGTTTTCCACATTGGAAGGTGATTTATACAAGGTTCGTGTGGGGCAGTTTGATACGCGTGAACAAGCGGAAGCTATGCGCCAAAAAATGGTGGGGATCGGGTATACTGACGCGTGGTTACGCCAACCGTCTGCAGCAGCAGCGGGAACAACTGCGTCTGCTTCATCTACATCCAGCGGTGCGGGATTGAAGTATTCAGCAGAGCTTCTGGATAATATTAAGATCGGAATTTTAAAAGGCCGGCCGACGGTTACTGTGTATTCAAACGGCAAGTTTTCTTTCCTTGACAAAAACGGTGTTGTGATATCTTCGGCTGCGGCATGGGATATGTGGACTATAAAGATCAAAGGCGAAGGCGGGGCGGCAAAAACGGTCTTCCGTGCAGCACCTGCGTCGTATTCAAGTCAGGAAAATGCGGATACTGAAGCTAATAAAATTAAACAAATGATTACCGGTGTTCCTGTGTATGTAATATATGAATCACCATGGTATAAAGTTAGAGTCGGTGATGCAGCTACGCGGGAAGAAGCGGAAAAACTTAAAACACAGCTGGTAGCGTCAGGGTATGACCAAACATGGATACATCAGATGATAATTCCGCCAACCACAAAGTCGCAGTTGGAACTCGTTACTCCTGCGGAACAGTCGTTCGGCGTATTTGATGACCTCATCGCAATGAAATCTGAGGAAGAAGGAAAGTCAGTTGGTGTTGCGGGTAAGTTGTACCGCCGTAATCTTGAGATACGGATCGGGATGGACGGGTTGTTGTCGGTGATTAATCAACTGCCGATAGATGAGTATGTCAACGGTGTGGTGCCTGCTGAAATCGGGACTAATGCGCCGTTGGAAGCGCAAAAAGCGCAGGCAGTGGCTGCACGTACTGAAACATTGGCTAAATTGGGCCGCCATAAGACAGATGGATTTGATTTATGTTCAGAAGTGCATTGCCAGGCGTATGGCGGGTTGAGCCGCGAATCGGCTCCCACAAATGATGCAGTAGCACAAACTAAGGGTGAAGTTATTACATTCAATGGTAATCTTGCATCAACAGTATATTCCGCGGTATGCGGCGGGTTTATGGAAGATCCCGGTGCGGTATGGGGCGGCGGGTCGTCCGGGTATATGCTTGCAAAAGGTGATTTTGATGAAGCTTTGAATAAAGAATATAAGGTACCGTTATCTGAATCACAGTTTACGCAGTGGGTAAAGTCTAAACCCGAAGCGTATTGTATGAATGCAACACGGTATCGCTGGACAAAAGAGTTTAAGAAGTCCGAGCTTGAGGTATTGATTAATAAAACTATTCCTATTGGGACATTACAAGAGATTAAGCTTGGGGACCGCGGGCCGGCAGGGACACTTAGGTGGGTAGAAATTGTCGGGAGTAATACCAGTAAAAAAGTTGAGAAAGAGTATTCAATACGTATGGCGTTAGGCGGAGTGTTTGCGTTTAATACCGGTAAGTTTGTACTCGAAAAAGATAAAGACGCTGCGTCCGGTGAGGAAATTTATAGGTTTATCGGGTGTGGTTGGGGTCATGGAGTTGGAATGTGTCAAGAAGGCGCGATCGGGATGGGGAATAAGGGTAAAAAGTATAATGAGATACTTATGCATTACTTCCCGGGTACTGTGATCAAGAAAATTTATTGATATTATTATAAAGTACGAAAGGGGGAACCTTAGCTTTGAATAAAGGCATTAGGTTTAGAATTATTAGTTTGGTGTTCAGTATGATGTTATTATCGGTGCTTGCCGTGAATGGGCATACTTCTTCAATCAGCGGGGTGATAGGGTTTGGGGATAATCCTCAGTCAATATCGACGACAACTTTGATAAAGTTGTTGATGACAGGTACGACTGTTGAAGCAAGTTACGTTTATATTCAACCGGATAGGACATATAAACTAGAGAATTTGTTACCCGGTATTTATGATCTAAAAGTTATTTCCAGCGGGTATACTACCGGTACGCTTGAGTATATCGTGCTAAAATCAAACGAAGATAAAACTGGGGTGAGTATGACGCTTGTAAAACCGTCAAGCGATATTATTATTGACAGTAAAGATGCTGCGTGCGTAAATGGCGGGTTTGAAGATGAAACGTCATTCGCGGGAAGCGGGGTCTACTATGGCAGCGGGTATCATAGGTCTGGCGGCGGGGATGGTTCAAAAATAGTTACCTGGAACGTATCAATACCTGAAGCAGGGAATTATACTGTTTATTCATGGTGGATTGCAGGAACTAACCGCGCAACAGATGCACCATATCTTATAACTCACGCGGACGGTGTTTCTACATACTTAGCAAACCAGCAGGCGCTTAGTGGGCAATGGGTTAAGATGGGAACATTTAAGTTTAACGAAGGTATGACGACTATTGTTCAGACAAATAAAGCTAATGGCTATGTTATGGCGGATGCAGTTAAACTTACAAATGTAAGCCCCATTGTTCCGCCTGGTTCGCCTCAGGGGGTAGGGTCAAAAGCTGATAATGGGAAGATTGTACTAACCTGGAATCCGCCGCCGTCGGGGATTATCAGCGGGTATAAAGTGTATCGTTCCACTTACTCTACCGGAGCGGAAGCTAAAGCTAAGAAGTTTTATATGCCGATTGCTGTTGATATTATTGGTACCACTTGGACAGATGATTCTGTGAAGAACAATGCGTGGTGCTATTATGTTGTTACTGCAGTGGATACAAAGTACGTCGAGGGGTTGCCGTCTTATGAATGTAGTGAAATTATTACTATCTCCCCGGCAATTTCTATGAAAGCGTTTCCGAATAGGATTAATCCCGTTAATTCCGAAAAAGCGGCTATTAGATATAGTGTTAGTAGTATAGAAACTGGGAATATAACGGTTAGGATATATAACTTGAATGGTGAACTGGTACGCACACTTGAAAGTTTTCATCAGATTAATGGGAATACGGATTACACGTCTTTATGGGATGGAAAAAATGATTCCGGTGAATTTGTAAGCAGCGGAGTATATCTTGTGCATGTAGGGCTCGGGGGTTCAAAAAACATTCAGCGCGTAGTCGTAATCAGGTAAGTTAGGTAATTAATTAATCTCAAGAGGAGGAAGGTAGTAAAGATGAAAAAGTTTGTGGTTTTGTTAATGACAGTATGCATTACAATGGTTGTAGCGGGTGCTGCATTTTCCGCGGAAGGTACTACTGCAATGTCGTTTTTGAGGATTGGCGCCGGTGCGCGTGCGGCTGGTATGGGTGAAGCGTTTACTGCGCTTAGCGATGATGCCAGCGGGGTGTACTGGAATCCGGCAGGGATTGTGCATGTAAAAAAGATGGAAGTATCCGCAATGTACCTCAAATGGATCGGTGATCTTAACTACGAGTTTATAGGGTTCGTTATGCCGAAAGATAAAATGGCAATGGGGTTCGGGTTTTATCGGTTAGGGATGGAACCTTTTGCTGAAATTGATAGTTCCGGGAATGATACGGGTACCTCTTTGAGTTACAGCGGTATGGCATTTGCCGGGTCGTTTGGGATAGGGTTTAATAAAGCGTTGTCAGTTGGGGCAAACGCTAAACTTATTATGGAATCTTTAGTTGATAAAAGCGCAATGTCTATAGGCGTAGACGTCGGTGCGTTATACGCGATGAGTGATAGAATAAGGTTCGGAGCGAACTTGCATAATATCGGTACGCAGCTACAGTCGTTTGGCGAAACAAAAGAGGATTTGCCGGTAACTGTTAATATCGGCGCGTATTTCAAAGCTATGGAAAACTCTAAGAGTACGCTTAATGTGTTAGCCGAAGCTGTGCAGCCGTCTGAAGGTAAAACTAATTTCCGCATCGGTGGTGAGCTTTGGATGGGACAGAATATTGCGTTAAGATTGGGGTATAAAATTAATACCACGGATAGTTTTACGTTGGGGGGAAGTTTGTATATGGGTAAACTCAAGCTTGACCTCGCATATATTCCTTATGGAGACTGGGACGTAACATACCGTGCTGCGGTATCGTATGTATTCTGATTATAGTCTAATATTTAATAATAATTTAAGGAGGCGGCATGGGTGTAAGTAAAAAAGTTTGGGTTATAGGTATAGCAGCAGCCCTGATGCTTGCTGCAGTACCTATATGGGCTATCAGTGGTACTGATTATGAAAACTACGGTAGCAGCGATTATAAAGGGTATCCGCGTAAAGGTACCGATATTTATGACTGGTACGATTATTTCGGTGAAAAAATGCTGACCGGATACAACATCTATGAGTTTATTAATCTCGGGTCGGATGCTGCTAATGCTGATTCTTATCTTTATAAGAGTTATAGATACAACAGATGGTTGCAGGAACTTATTATGGTGGCGGATGAGTTTGAAGGAATGAAGCACCGGGTAATCATCGGGGATGAAATTAGGACTAAATTCGGGTCGTTTATGCTCGATAAAGCAGGGTTCAGCGGTATCCGCTGGGATATGAATAGTAAGTTTAACGACTGGAGTATTATAACTTCGCGGTTGTCTAACCCAATACTTGTGCCGAATGATGCGTGGAATGATCCTATCTATCAGGCAAATGAAGATGAGCCTGTGTACCTTCTCGGGATTTATGATGAATTAAAACTTTTTGGGCAAAAATTCGGGCTCGGGTATGTTAATTGTCATGTAGATAATAACATCCTTGGTGAGTCAACAATTTATGGTACCGGTACGGGGACAACAGGGTTGGGTATCATGGGTTTTGCTCTTTATGGCAACCTTCGCGGATTGAATTATCGTACGGAATATAACTCCAGCGGTGAGTATGTCAGCGGAAAACCGTCGGATAAAACTTATCCGGCATACCAGGCAAAAGCTGATACACAGCTTGGAAAGTTTAAGGTAAGCGGCAGTTATTATTACGTTGATCCCGGGTATACCACACAATTGAATCTTGCGCAAAGTAAGATCAAGACGCCGATTAATGGTTTTACAAATTCGTATAATTTGGTTGATGATAACGATGATAATGACCAGTACCCTGACGAACTTGACCAGATGTCATATTCACAATATCTTTCGAATAAGGTGTATTTCTTTAACTATTTAGACGGAGTGTTTCCGGGGCTGGATAAAAATAAGAACGGGATATCGGATTACAACGAAAACCGTAACGCCATACCTGACTATGAAGAAGATTTTTTGAGGTTCAGCGTTGACTCTCCGGATTTTGAGTTTGGTGATGATTTTAATAATAACGGTATTATTGATTACTTCGAAAATGATCAAAAACCGGATTATGATTATGCTCGTGACCGTATGGGTATGCGGTTGATTACTGATTACGCGCCAAGTAAAAATATGACGATTCGACTGGGCGGTGTTGTGGAGAATATGCCGTCTAACCCTGAAAAACGCGCGGATTCGGTTTATAGTACTTTGATCTATAACACGCGGGTGCCTAATATTATGGATGTGCAGTTGAAGTATTATATTAAACGCGTGCAGGATGCTATCCCTGATGATACCGTACAGTATTCTGTTAAGTATAATAAAAACGTGCGTGAAACGGTTTATACGGTATTGTCTGATAAACTGTCGGAACGCGATAGTTTAGTGAATACGCTGTTTTTGGATGTTAATTACAACAGGTTCAAGAATCTTGAGTTCGAGACAAAGCTTAAATACGAATCGAACCTGCAGGATATGTCGTCCTCCGTACAGAGACAGTCAAATTTTACAGGTGTAATTAACCGGTTAAGTTATACAACGCCGTTGTTGTTTAACCGTATAACTTTAACCCCGATGCTGAAAACACAGTATGAGCTTTATTTCGGGGATTCGGTTAAGCATGTAACCCAAAACGCATTGATTTTCCGTGCGGATTATAAGATGACGAACAAGACGCGGTGCGTGGCCGGGATGCAGTTCCTGCCGTATCGCGATTATGTTGATAAACAGGATTATGATAAAACAACGTACCTTTTCGAAGTTGTGAGCCAGGTGTTGTACTTGAAGTACCAGCTTGCAATGATCGCAGGGGTTAAACGCGAAGATTATCAGTGGCTTACTCCCGATGGAGTTCGTGATGTACGGGATTATATCTTTTTGACCGTATATATGGGCGGATAGTTGGTTTAATAAGTTATTTTTTATTGATAAAAAACAAAAACAATAAATTGGGAAACTTAGTTGTTCAAAAAAACTATATGCGCACAATGCTGTATTATTTATGCGGTAAGATTTATTGCCGCTATGGCGGCCTGCTGTAATTTTTGGTTTACTTTAAGTGTTTGTGCAAATGAGTATATAGAACCTGAAGATAGTTTTGAACTAACGGTTAGTACTGATGCATTGAATGTGTCTACCAGTTCTCTCGCAGAGATTCCTGTCATACAAAAAAAGTACCTGGTTATTACATATCCTGAACCTAAAGATGTTAAAGGCGTTCTTAGTTTAGCACAAATCAGGTATGCAGGATATACTATTCCCGGTGCTACGGTTACCCTGAATAATGTGCCGGTAAAAACTTTTCCAAACGGCGTGTTTGTCGGGTTGGTACAGCTTAAGCACGGGAAAAATGAGTTGGGGTTCAAGGCGGTAACCAGTAGCGGGGTTGCGGAGTATTCTCTTAACATTGTCCGTGCGCAAAAAAGGGGTGCAACACGCACCATACCGGTAAGTATTGAGAATGAGTTAATCCTTCCTAACGCAGAACAAACGTTAATACCTGGTGATATTCTGGAGGTAAGGTTTAAGGGTTCTCCCGGAGGAACCGCGGGGTTTGCAATCGAAGGGATTGAAGGGCGTGTAAAGATGGCGGAACTGTCCGGGTGGGGTAAAGATAAAACTCCGGGGGTTTATGTTGGGCATTATGTTGTCCAGCCGAAGGATAAAGTTCAGGATGCCGCTGTACGGTTTTATCTGTCCACAAAAAATGGGAGTGCTAATGCAAAGAGTAAATCTAAAGTCAGTTTTATGCCCGGGTATATTCTTACTGTTGGAAAAATTAAGTATTCCGGTGCAATGTTTTATGCTGATCCCCAGGCAAGCAGAAAGTTGTTTTATCCGCAGCCGGGGGATACTGTTGTTGCGATAAACGGAAAATATGGAAATTATTTTCGTGTGAGGTTGAGTAATACGGAAACCGCGTGGGTTAGGGTAAGGGATGTTGAGCTTCTGCCACAAGGTATGCCGCCGGAGAAAACTAATGTTTGGGGTATAAAAGTTTCTACCGGTTATGGCGAGTATACCAAGATATATTTTTCGTTGGATGCAAGGGTTCCGGTGAAACTTGATCAGGTGATGTACCCGTCAACACAGCTGGTATTGACTCTATACGGTGCGAATGTGGATACCGGATGGACAGCGGATTTTCTTGAGAATAAGTATGTTAAGAATATTAAAACTAATTATCGCGCGGATGATGTTGTTGAATTTGTGTTTGACCTTGACTCGCAACAGCATTGGGGTGCCGGGATGTATTACGAAGATACTTATCTTGTACTGCAGATAGAACATCCTCCAAAGGTGAAACTTGCGGGTGAGCGTGCATTGGAAGGATTGACGGTATTTGTTGATGCCGGGCATGGGGGACGTAACTTCGGGGCTATCGGGTCAGGAGGGTTAGTTGAGAAAGAGGTTAATCTCGCAATGTCGGAAGCTTTAGGGGTATACCTTGAAAAAGCAGGGGCTAAGGTTGTATATTCACGGTATGATAATGATACCGAACTTTCCTGGACAGAACGCGCTAATCTCGCAAAAAAAGCGGGTGCTGATATTTTTGTGTGTATGCACAATAATTCGGTACCCGAGAATTATGATCCGTTGAAGTCACAGGGCGCAGCGATGTTTTATGGGTATCCCGGGGATAAGGAACTCGCAAAAAACGTATTTGCGGAACTTGTTAAGATAGGGTTGAAACCGGCGTATTACGTGTATTGGAACCCCTTCATAACGCAAGCGTCTAATATGGTATGGGTGTTGGTGGAGGCTGCATTTTTGTCGTATCCCGATGATGAAGCTTTGTTGGCAGAACAGGGTTTTCGTAAAAAAATCGGACATGCGGTGTTTATGGGTATAAGTAATTTTGTTAAGAATGAGGCGGGGAAAAAATGATGGCGAAATCCGTGCGTTATATCGTAATAATGTTGGTAGCTGTGTCAGCAGTATTATCCGCCGTAGGTATACATGCAGCGGAGGACGGGGGGCAGTATAGTCCTGCTAGTGCATCAAAAAAAGTGTTGATATTGCCTTTGATAAATATAAGTGGTTATAACGGTAATTGGGATCTCGGGGAAGGGTTCAGGAAGTTATTGGCGGAACGGTTCGATACGTTAGTGAAATGGCAGCCGTTTGTGCCGTCACGGTATCAGCTTGATAAAATGAGAAAACAGGTTGTACGTGAAATCGCACCGGAAGCTAGCCGTACGGAACGGCTGGCAAAACTCGGGGAAAAGTTTGGCGCGGATTATGTTATGGATAACACTATAGACACTTTTTCAATCCGTAACTTTGGAATTGTACACCCTTCGTTTGGGGGGTATAGCGCGTATTCTGTTGATGCCGGGATTGAGGTTTTTATGGTGAATGTATCTTCCCCGGAAAATGTTTTTCAACAGCAGGTGAGGACACAAAAAATGAGTGAACATCAGATAGGGACGTTGTTTACCGACGGGCATTTATGGACAAAAGAGTTGGGGACAATGGAAGAGTTTGACGCGTTGAAAGATATGGCGTTTGGTTCTCCGCAGTGGAGAGAAACGCGGCTCGGTGTGCAGGTTATGAAGTTGACTGATAAAATTGTTAGTGTTACAACCGGGTATGCGGATCCTGTTGGGAACAGTGCAGTGGAAAGCGGTATAGTAAAGTAGCGGGTGGTTATGTATAAAAGGTTTAGTGTATTATTTACGGTTTTGCTCGTAATAACCTTGTTTGTTCCCACTTTACCTGCAGAGGATGTGAGGGTGGGGTTAACCTATGTTTCATCCGGGTTTTCAAATAATCTTTCTAATAAAACAATACTTTATCTCCGCGGGTCGCCCTCAACAACGGAGTATGAAATTGTTGATCTGTATACAGGGTATGTAATATTTACAGGTGCGGGTGTACAGAATGTGGAAGCGCGTAGCGGGTATATTTATGTTACAGGGAAGGGGCCGTATGCTAACCCCGTGATTATCCGCGCAAAAAATCCGGGGACAGAGTTTGTTTCAGTTGGATACAATAACTGGCAATTTAAGGTATACCGCGGAAGGTTTGAAGCGCGGGTTAGTAACGGGTATGTCAAACTTGTCAATATTGTAGACTTGGATGAATATATTTATGGCGTTGTACCTGTGGAAATAGGCGGGACGTCGCCCGTAGAGGCGTTGAAGGCGCAGGCGGTAGTTGCGAGAACGTTGGCAATTATAAGGCGTAATCTTAATATCCACCAGGCTGATGGGTTTGATGTCTGTGATCTTACCCATTGCCAGGTGTATGGCAGTCAGTATAGTAATAAAGGCGGGTATAGTGTTGAAACAACAAAATGCTGTGCCGCTGTAGACGATACTGCCGGAATATTGTTGTACTATAACGGCAGTCTCGTTAAAGATATGACCTACCACGGCCACTGCGGTGGAAAGGTTGCGAATATCGAAGATATCTGGGGTGGGTCTGCAAGCCCGTATCTAAAAGGCCTTGATGATAGTTCTAACGGAACAGTGTTTTGTGCGTGGGATTTTACGTATAACGCATGGGAGAAGAGTATTACACAAAGTGAACTTCAGTCTAAGTTAAAAGGAAACGCAAATACCGCGCCTGCAAATTCAGCGTCAACTCTAGCGGCTGACGGTATAAGTATCTCAGAATATGATTCTTCCGGCCGGGCAAAGTATATTACTATTAAATATGAAACTCCGGCGGAATCAAAAGTCGTGAGGGGTAACACTTTCCGCGGGGTTGTGGGGTATACATACCTCCCAAGTCATTTGATAACAGCGTTAACGTATTCTTCAGCTTCTGGAGTATATATTTTCAAGGGTAAAGGCAGTGGGCATGGTGCTGGGATGTGTCAGGACGGCGCCATCGGGATGGGTGACCACGGGTATACTTATAATCAGATACTCCAGCATTATTTTACGACTTCAATCAGTATTGTCGATAAGGGCGGCCCGAATATTCTGCATGTGCCTGTCACTCAGACAGTTGCAAAAAAACAGTTTATTGTTAGTGTTACTGCCACGGATAGAAGCGGTGTACAGTCGGTTGATGTGTATTACCGCACAGCAGGTAGGTTGGTGTATACCCAAAAAAAAGGGGTTAGCGTAGCGGTAAATGTGTATGAAGTAATCGTCGATAGCGGGGTGGTTACTACCGCCGGGGTGGAGTATTATATCAAAGTAGTGGATACCGCCGGTAATCTCGCGTATTCCGGGTCGGATACTGTGCCGTATAAAGTTAATGTCAACGATAGCGATACTGACCCGCCGTCAATCGTACATTCTGTTAATCAATATGCGTTTGAACAGACAACAATTACTGTTACCGCAAGTGTTAACGATG
>JBBAAG010000012.1 GCA_041658405.1 Elusimicrobiota bacterium | reverse complement strand
TGAGAAACTTCGTTTCGCTGTCCCATTTACGATACCCCATACTTTTTTGCCTCCATTTTCCAGAGGCTTTATTCTACCAATTTCTGCTATAATCTTATATGGGAGCAGTATAGCACTTTCCAAGTCGAAGAAAGTCCTAATTTTTGGAAGGAATTCAACTGTTCTATAATAAACCTACATGATGTTAATTTGGATATGCGAAAAACTATACCATTACTAATAGCAAAAAAACTATATAACGAACATAAAAAGGAAAACAACAAAAAAACATTGAATATTATTATTGATGAAGCCCATAATATTTTATCCAAAACGTCTTTTAGAGAGACTGAAGACTGGAAAGATTATCGATTAGAAACTTTTGAAGAGATTATCAAAGAAGGACGAAAATTCGGTGTTTTTGTTACTATTGCAAGTCAAAGACCTAATGACATATCCGACACTATAATTTCTCAAGCACATAATTACTTTATTCATCAACTCATCAATGAAAGAGACCTTTTAACAATTGGGAACGCTGTTTCCTATATAGACAAAATAACTGAAGAGTCTATACCCACTTTATCAGTCGGAACGTGTATTTTTAGCGGCATCGCAACTCCTATGCCATTAAAACTTAAAATAAACGAACTACCGGACAATAAAAAACCTGACAGTCACACCTTGAAGTTTGCAACTATATTATCCGATAACTCAGATGACAATAATGAAGAAGAAGTAGTAGAAGGTGATCTATAGAAATAAAACCAAGATTTGCTTTTCAAGGATATGATATAATAAATTTTATGATATGGTTTAAGGTAGGTTTACTATGTACGACAATGTAATTGCTCAAAATATCGCCAAACAATATAAACGTAATCCGTTTACGGATTTTGCTCGCATAAATACAAACACAAATATTGAAGATCTAAATCTTAACTGGCGAGAACGCGATTTGCCTGAAATGCAAAGAACAAAACATGTTCACAGGCTTCATCCATATATGGGTAAGTTTATCCCTCAGCTTGCTGAAGTATTTTTAAGGAAATACAACCCAAAGGTAGTCTATGATCCTTTTTGCGGGTCTGGTACGACCCTAGTTGAAGCAAATGCTTTAGGTATTGCTTCAATCGGTACCGATATCTCTATCTTTAACACATTACTTTCTAAGGTGAAAACCTCGGAATATAACATCTTTCTTCTTGAAAAAGAAGTTAAGGATATTTTAAATAAATTAAGCATATACATGAGTAATAACTTAACAAACAATAGTGGGCATAACATAACACAAAACCAGTATATTAAAACATGGTTTGCACCAAACACACAAAAAGAGCTTTTGTTTTATCTAAGCCTGATTAAGAATTATACCTATAAGGATTTATTCAAAATTATCCTTTCCCGTTCCGCACGTTCTGCTAGGATGGTTACTCATTTTGATTTAGATTTTCCAAAAATGCCTCAAGTACAACCTTATTTCTGTTATAAACACAACAGAACCTGTAAACCAGTTACAAGTGCATATAAATTTTTGTCTCACTATACTTTAGATACCCTTGAAAGAATAAAAGAATTTTCTGTTATTCGTACAAAAGCAAACGTTACTGTTAATCATGCAGATTCTAGGAAAGTAGATTTGCCAAAAGGAATCGACATGGTTTTCACTTCGCCCCCATATATTGGTTTAATAGACTATCACGAACAACATAAATATGCTTATGAACTTCTAGGGCTACAGAATAATGAGATTAAAGAAATAGGCGCAGCGAAGAACGGACAATCAGAAAAAGCAAAACATGAATATATAAAAGGTATTAATGATGTTCTTTTACATACAAGAAATTATATGACGCAAAACGGGCTTGTATTAATAGTTGTGCACGACAAATTTGGTTTATATAAACCTGATGTGGTTGGGTTTAAAGAAATTAAAGTGATTAACCGTCACGTAAACAGAAGAACAGGCAGAAGAAGCACTCCTTTTTATGAAAGCATTTTAATCTGGCAAAAAATATGACTAAAGAACAAGAAATGAAAATAGCAATTCAATCTGTCGTGAAAAGCATGATGGACAGGGTAATGAATAATGTTTTAGTAAACGACCCGTTTGTAAAAGAAGATCATAAATCAAAAAAACCATTATATGCAGCTCTTGTTCCGGATGAAATATTTAAGGGTTCTCATTTTGAAAGAAGGTTTGTGACTCCTTTTGGTGATGTGTGGGAAAAACTAGCTATTGTTGCTGCTAATAAAGGTCTTGGCTATGGAGACAGAGATCATAAGATTATTGGAAAAGTAAATTCTGAAAGACTACGTAGAATACAGGAAGTTTTGAATAATCTAGAACATTCTGAAAAAGGAAAAAAACGTATAAAACCGGATTGGGAACAAGAATTAAAATATATTTTAGAAGGGAAATCATCTAAAATTATTCCAGTCACCGTTATTTGTGATGTTTATGCTGAGGATAGACAGAATTGTAAAAAATATGCTTTTGAATTAAAAGCCCCCTTGCCAAATAGTGACCAAACAAAAGTAAGTAAGGAAAAGATACTCAAACTTTACAGTATGGAACCATGTCAGATTGATGATGCCTACTATGCTTTACCATATAACCCTTACGGAAAACGAGAAAATTATTCATGGAGTTTTCCTGCCAGATGGTTTAATATGAAAACAGACAAGGTTGTTTTAATAGGAACTGAATTTTGGGAAAAAATTGGTGGGCTTGGAACGTATAAAGCATTTATTGATGCAATTAATGAAATCGGTAAAGATTATAAGGACAGTATATATAGGGAATACTTAGGTATTAATCCTCCTGATAATCTTGAAGAAAATAAATTATAACCCACATTCACACCCAACCCCCTTGCAATACTTAGCGCGACCCCGATATCCGGATTCTCTTTCCCTTCTTCCACTCTAAGCACACATTTCTGCGGCCAGCTCGCGGACACGGCCACCCACCACTACATCCCTAATATCCGGGCTTATTTTATCATACTACAACGCCCCACATTGTTGCCTTGACAACAACCGCAGTGCTTGTTAGTATTGTTTTAGTAGATTCAAAATACTTCATTGAATCGTTGTACCTAAGGAATCTGCAAGTAATGTTGTATGTAAAAAAATGAGTAGGGATTTTTTATTTGAACGTTTTAAGGGATTTTGGTGTCTTGAATATGATTATTAAAACATTAACAAAGAAGGAGAAAAAGTTGATGAGAAAGTTAGTTGGTATGAACGTTTTATTTATTCTGTTTCTTTTGGTGAGTTTGGCTAAAAGTGATGTGATAGACCTTGAACAAGGAGTGTTAAAAAAACAAATAGAAGGACCTATAATACGTAAAGAAACTGTCGAAATGGTTTTTTTTGACAAAGAAAGTAAAGAAATTGGTCGTAGAATGGTCACAGACCATGAAAAAAATGATTATGTATACGCTAAAGAACAAAAATTATTGAAAGATCAATTAGGACTTAATTCATATGAAGAAGCAGAAAAAAAAGGTCTACTGAAGAAATTTGAAGAACTTGAAAATAAATCTAAAAACTGGGTATGTAACGATATTAATCCAAATCTATTAAGATTTTATGATAAACAAGGGAAATTGTTAAAAGAAATAGTTTTATCAGCCACAGACGGATGGAAACCATCAGAAACTATAATTACTCAAAACTGGAATAAAACGCATTTATGTAAGAGAAATGTCTATAGAAATGCGCTGGTGTCTAATACTGGACAATTAGCACTAGTGGATGAAAAAGTTTATGAAAAGTGGGAACCGCAAACAAAAGAAGAAGAAGATAAAGTTAAAAAACAGAAGGAAAACAAATCTTATGACCCATTAATAACATTATTTGAAGAAAAACTTGTTTTATATGATGCTACAGGAAAAGTTTTGTGGACAAAAACAGTAGAAAGATTTGAGAATCCAAGTGATTTTATAGACGGTGATTGGGGAATTTTGTCATTAGAATATTCAGGTAGCGGTAAAATAATATGTTTTCAATTGAATGGTAAAAATGGGCTTAAAATATATGACCAAGAAGGAAAAGAAATTGAGTTATCAAGAGAAGTGGAAGTTTATAATATGAATTGGTATCCAAATTATATTCTGGTCAATATAAAAGAGGGGGCATTATTTATTAGTGGTGACACAAAAAATGTACATATATTGGAAGATGCACGTTTGTATGTCAAGGATATACTTGATAATGATAAAGCTAAAATATCCCAGGATGATAAAAGAACTTTTAAAATTATTGATATTAAACAATTGCCGGAGATAAACAAATGAAAAATAAATATCGATTTATTTTGTGTTGCTTATTCTTGTGGTATCCATCAATAATATTTTCTATTGAACCCATTATATCAACTCCATGGTCTTGGCCAATAACATCAGATTATGGTCCCCGCAATGTTAGCACAGGTACATGGTTTCATAGAGGGATTGATTACGGAGGGTCGTATGGAAGTTCCATTACCCCGGTAGAAGGTGGAACAGCTCAAGCCATTGATTATGATAAAGGATGGTATATTAGAATCCATGGAAGCTTAGGGGATTTTACGTATCTTCATGTATTCACAGGAACAGGTACTTTACCGGTAACGTCAGGGAATTGGGAATTACGAAATGCAACGTTAGTAGATCCAAGTAACCCAAATAATGTAAAGCAATCTAAAGCTATAATTTTGTGGTCAGGACAAATGGCCACATAAATATTATGTGCTGGTGCTCTAAATAGTAATTATTGGGTACGTAAGAAATGTTAAGAGAGATTGGAGTAATTTAAACCAATTGAAAGCGAGAAATTAGTGAAGTCAGGTAGAAGCAGACAAACAATCAAAAAGAGTTTAACAATAAAGAGTTGTTCGTGTTCGATTTATATGTGTAACCTCGGTGATATTTTAATTTTATCTCGAGGTTTTTTATTTGTTGAGAATTTTAAGGGAAGGTGAAAAAGATGAAGAATTATATTATAGGTTTGCTGACAGTATGTTTTTTTGTTATTGGAAATTGTAATGTGTTTGCAGAAGAAAATCAGAAATCAGGAAAACAATTTATTATTGAACAGCAAAAACGAAAAGAAGAAATAAAGAAAAACCTTCCTAAATTATTAGAAAAATTAAAAACAGCAAAAGGAGAAAGAAGATGGCGTCTAATTTATGATATTGGCGTTTCAGAAGATAAGAAAATTATTGAGCCATTAATAAAAATAGTCCAAGACGAAAATGAAACAGGGGATGTGAAAGAAGCTGCTCTTAAGTCATTGATAAGAATAAAAGATACTGATATGGCTTTACCATTTATCAAAGAATACGTAAAAAATGGAAAATATAAAATACTAGCTGCCATGTTGTTGCTTAAAAATGGGTATGGTTCAAAAGAAATAATCACATTACTAGAGAAATATGCCCGAGAAGGTCATCTTGAAATTTTATATGAAGATAAAATTGATACGTCTGTGATTCCGCATAGAGGTTATAGAGAATATTATAAAGAGTTTAATACTAAACAAATATTAACGGAATTGTTACATCATAAAGATGAAGTAGTTTGTGCTAAAGCGACGTATTGTCTTTTTGAGTTAGGAGATAAAGAATTTATATTATCTAGGATAGATGAAATGCTTAAGTCTGAAAATTATTATGTGAAAAATATTGCAAAAGGAATTTTGAGAGAAATTGGAGATAAAAAGAGCAAAAAGAGATTACAAGAATTAGAATATCAGGAAATGCAAGAAGAACTTAAGAAAGCAGAAGAAACAAATATAGAGAGAAAAAAAGAATGAAAATAAACAAAAAATTTAAAAAACTCTTCAACACTGATCCCGCGTATTTTCCGTTCCGCTCGAACCCGGGCGCCTACCAACCCATAAAACGCCTGGCTGGACAACCTACTCGATTTTTTCCAACAACTTTCACCTCTGCACACATTCTACCCCGCCACGCTTCTATTGACAACCCCCCGGGTTTTTATATACTCTTTTAACCAGTTAACTAGCAAAGGGGAACAAGTATGCCTAAAAAAAGTGTAACAAAAATATTAACAGAACCAAAACCCAAGATTGTTGTTGAATCAAAAGGGATGATATCGCTGCATAACGAAGGCACATACATTATTTACGACAAAACACACAATATCATCGTTTCTGACGACAACGGTAAAACAGCTTTTGATAAAGCATTGGAGAAAGGTTATACCCGGGAAAACATCTCGATCGCGTACAACAACAAAAACAAGTCCCTATGCCTTTGGTAGAGTACGACCGTAACCACTCCATTCTTTTTAGGTACCCGCACGGCGCTCAGCCGGTAATAAAAATTAAAGTTACGAACCCGGCAAACAACATCGTTACGATTATAGAAAACGCGGTAGTAGATTCCGGTGCAGACCGTTCAACAGCACCGGCTTTTATCGGTGCGATACAACTGCAACACAACCTGCATCGTATAAAACACGGTACCAACATCAAAACTCCTATCGGAATAGGCGGTAGCAAGAACCCTATGCGGGGATACATGCATTCCGGGATAATACAGATATACTCGGGAACCACGCTAATCAGTTTTCTACAACCTCTAGCGCTAGATATATGTTTTATTGAAGACTCAACCGGCAACTCGCCTGACTGCCCGTTTGTGCTTGGCAGAGAAGATTTTTTTACATATTTCCATATTTCGTTTTACAACGTTGCACGGTATAGTTGTATGCGGTTAACACCAAGAACAGATATTGTTCTCTAGTTATTAAACTACTTTAACCCACACCTCCCTGACCGTCCTATTCCTCATCCGTTGAACCTTCTGTAGTGCATCAACGCAGATACTCCTTATTCTCCGTGGTGACACTTTATATGTTGAACTAACCTCTTTATACGTCCTGAACTTCCCGGTACCAACCCCGAACGTATCGAACAACACACACTTATTCCTTGAGGATATTGACTCCATAGCCATAACTTTCTTCCGGCAGTTCACCAAGACCTTTCTAACTTTATGTTTATCCAAAACATTCATTTATTACCCACCCTACGATTTGTCAATCTATTCGAAAATAACTCCAAGACAAATTATGTTATAAACACATACCATATATATTAATAAATATTTAATTTATTAAATGAAGCGGGGTATTAGAAATGTTGGTATAAAGCATTACAACAGGTTTGGTAATAGGAACAGTATGTTTATACATAATTTAGTTTCTTAGTTAAGTTTATAAATAAATATCTGTGTCCACCCTGTACCCCCGTATCTTTGATGTGCTGTATTAGAATTGTATACCACAATTTTATCATTAACCGAGAAATTACCTGTATACGAAAAATTGTGTGTACAGAAAGCCGAAGTACTTCTAGCCTCATATCCCATAAGAATACCCTGAAGGTCTGTAGTTGAAGGATAAACTTTCTTTAAAAATATTCTTTGTTCAGTAGTATCAATATCGCCTACCGTAATATGTGCAACTATCATATAATATCCTGCTGTTTTTATGGTGATTGAACCTCCGCTTAATGAATAATATGTCCCGGCGCTATCTGTATTAAATATTTCACGGCTAAAAGCCCACGGCCCTGCTCCGTTCAAATCAACATTATTGCAGTCCCAACCCGCGGCAATTGTTTTTGCGAGTACATATCCGGCCCATGTATTTGTACTTGTGAGATTAACCGCAAGTTTGTACGGATCCCCGCTTGTCCCGGCACCGCTGCGGGTAAGAGTTGTATCCGCCTTATCTGTTACCTCATTCCCGATAACGCCATCGGTTTCAGAATATGAAGTTATATAGTTTGGTGTCCACCATGTAGCGTTCCCGGCAGTATCGGACTGCAATAATTTACTTGCCCCAGCACCGGTTGTCATCTGGAACGTAGACGTTATTACGCCATACCCGGCTTTAATATTTCCCTGTGACACTTCCAGTTTTTGGCTTGGGTTCGTTGTTCCAATCCCGACGCTCCCCTCTGTGGTTACGGAAAAATTAGCAGTTCCCACCCTTAACCCGGCATTAGTTCCCTGTATTGTCACTGACCCGCCATAAACTTCAAGTACTGACGATGGTGCAGTAGTGCCAATCCCAACTTTACCGGTTGCGTAGTTATTGTTATATATATCACCATCTACTGCTGTCCACAAACTTTCCTGTGTCAGTAATACGCCGTCGTCATAATATTCAGTTGCGTTTATTGTTCCCGCAACACTAAGCCTATAACTTCCCGGGTTCGTTGTTCCTATCCCGACTTTATCAGCAACTGTGAACGTGCCGGTTGCGTTATTAGCGTTATACGCAGTATAAGCGTATGCGGTACTGGAAGCGTAGAACGAGTATGGCACGGTACTGAGCTTTTCACGAGGGGAAAGGGTTGTACCCCCTATGCTAATTTCCAGCCAGACCGAATTATTCCGCCAGTCAATATCCTCATCTATCTCCAGTGTTGTCCTGAACAACCCTTTCACAACCTCTAAACTCTTAGTATCCGTCCATACCGGGCTTCCGCCGGTTTCTGTGGTGTATAACGATAAAACAAACGAACGAGTTCCGGTAACCGCTGTCCCGCTCTCACGATACCGTCCCTGGTAATTTATGCTGTAGGGAACCCCGGAGTGTACAATTGAAGAAGTAAATAAAACTAATATTAACGATAATAATACACGTCTTTTACTCATACGGGCTCTCGCAGGTGATAACTATGGGGATAACCTGATTATCAGTGCTTATCGTAGCGATAGGGGTTCGTAGTTTAACCCACAGGTTCCTGTCGGTATCAAGCGGGACCCATGTACCGGTCTGTTGTTCCTCAGGGCCCGCGTCGTCTACCGTATACGCAACAGCGGAACAGCGCACCTGGTTTGTGGTTAACAAATCATCCAGTGCAAAACTTGTGTTTATCGGCTTTTCAGCATGGAATACCGCGTTTACCGCGCACTGGTTTGAATACGGCGTTTCTGCTATTTTCCATACGGTAGACTCGGAACTAACGTTCAGAATATAATCTTCCTCAACATTGCCAATGTTCCGTACTACAAGCGCGGCGGTAGAAATATATGTTTGGCCGGTACAGCAATCGCCAAAATTGAAGCATACATGCTCATCATCTACTTCCACACCGATAAACGGCGCGGTTGCATACGCCGTTGCGCCGTTTGAAATATCCGATATATTCGCCTCGTCATCCATTGTCCACAGGCGGTAATAATAGGTAACATCTTCCTCAAGCATATATGCGGGGAAAGATACCTGTGACGACGTGGTTTTCGCGATAAAGTACGCGGTTGTACCCATAACCACGGGCCCGGTGGCAATACTTATGGCTGCATTAATTTTATCCCACGCGGATACGGGTATAACATACGAACTCACTTGTATAAAATAAGTGGACCCTGCTGCGAGATTCGAAGACCCCAGCACAGCTCCCGGGCAAGACCAACAAAGATCCACCCAATACGCGTGTTTTGAAGGAACGGCGCACAAATTCGTTACCGCAGAAGGGGGGAATACCGGGCTAAAATACCCGGCATCTACTTCTTTTCCAGTACCCGTATAATTCCCGATACCGGCAAGTTCACCGCAGCACGATTGCAATGTACTCGCCCAGTGATCCCATCCACCCGCAGGTGTGCCTCCGCAGGTATCGAATACGTCAAGCACAACTTCTTTTTCTCCGTTGTTGTAACTCATCACCGGGATAGAACAGAAAGAATGTTCTGGATATCCATAAACAACCATACCAACAACCAACCCAACAACAATTTTTGTAATAATCTTCACGTAAACCATCCTCCTGAACAATAACAATTACCTCTTCTTGCCCAATATGTTTTTTGAACACATCTAATGATATTTTAATTGCAGTAATTAAGTCTTGGGATATATTTTGAAAAGCATGACAAATCCTATATCCTTGTTTTTGCCATATGTATGTACAACCGCACAAAAACTATTTATGCTGGTTTGTCAATATTATCCATAAATTACCCAAGCAGTATATTTGCCATACAAGTATAATAGAACTGTATTACTTAATATTGTTAGTACAGTGCAAGAGAGGTATATAATGAACAACAATGCCAGGGCTGTTAATTACCGCGAGAACAGTTTCCCAATAATAATTGCTTATTCTCCTCCTACAAAAGTAAAGTGTTACTACCCGCATTTGCACCTTCACAATATAGAAATCCATTACTTCGTCCGTAAGAACGGCAGCATTTTTATTAAAGACCGGACGTACGCCACCAGTCCCAATACGGTTTTCGTTATTCATATCAAAGACATACATAAATACATCTTTGACAAGCATCCCAACTGCGATAAGTATACAGTATTGTTCAACTACGATTATTTCGCATCCAAAATGACAGGGAAATCACTGGAAGTACTCAATTCATTTAAGTATTGCCATAACATAAACGGGATACATCAGGTACGTTTATCCGCGAAAGAAGCAAGTGAAATTGAACTTGCGTTCAGTATTATGTTAAGGGAATACAATAACCAGCGCACAAATTATAAAGAATGCGTAGCCAGCCTGTTGTCTCACCTTCTGATACTCATACAACGCGGCGCGGAGAAAGCCCCCAGCCCGTTACACGAACTCGTTGAAGACCCGGCAATACTGAAAGTTATTACGTACATAGACGAACATTTTAAGGAAAAAATATACCTTCCCGATCTTGCTAACATTGCATACCTATCCCCATGCCATCTCTCAAGCACGTTTAAACAAAAAACGGGGTTCCGGATAAAAGAGTATGTGCTTATAAAAAAGATTACGGAAGCTAAGAACATTCTAGAACACGTTCCCTGCATAAAAATGCACGAGATAGCGTATAAATCCGGGTTTAACGACCTCAGCCATTTCAACCACACGTTCAAAAGGTTTACCGGATACACCCCAAAACAATACTGTAAATTTTGTCAATCTTTTCGATAAATCCGCCAAGACATTTAACCATCCTTAGAAGTAATATAAACACATATAGTAAATACTGCCCAACGCTATATAAGAATTAACTTAAACACAGTAACGGCCGGGCAGCGTAGAATAGACAGGACAATATTTTTTGAGATACGCACATATATTACTTATATTAATTTTTATATTCACTACCTCTGACCTCTCCGCAGAATGGTATACCCAAACCGTACAATCCACAGGCGACGCTGGACAACACTGTTCTATTGCACTGGACTCAACCAACAAACCGCACATCGCGTACTACGACGCAACAAACACAAAACTTATGTACGCCAGCTGGACAGGAAGTAGTTGGAGCATAGAAACCGTTGACTCAAGCCCCGGTGACGATACCGGCAAGTACTGTAGCCTGGCGATTGACACTGCCGGCACTGCGCATATCGCGTACTTCAAACACGTTCCGGTAGGCGAGACCACTAACTTCATTAAATACGCAACCCGTATATCTTCGGGTAACTGGTCATACCAAACCGTTGACTCCGGGAGTTACTCCGGGGAAGACTTTAAATACCTCACCCTATCCCTTGACCCCAACACCGACACACCCTATATCTCATACCATACCACACAAAACCTAGACTTATTTTGTGCAACCTGGACGGGCAGCACATGGAACACAGAACCCGTGGATTCCGTGGGGAACGTAGGGAAATACAACTCAACCTCCGTTGGATTAGACGGTACCCCTCATATTTCTTACCGTGATGAAACAAACACAAAACTTAAACACGCAAAGTATAACGGTAGTTCGTGGGTAACGGAAACCGTTGATTCCACCGAAAACACAGGGTACTGGACTTCAATCAAGGTTAATGCGGACAACCACCCGCGGATCGCGTACATTAGCCCAGCGGCCTGGCACCTGAAATACGCGGAGTACAACGGTACAACCTGGACGATAACACCCGCTGACCCTGCAACACTAGGCAGCCTGACCAGCCAAACTTCACTATCTCTTGACTCTAACTCCATCCCTCACGTATCTTACTACAACGGTACGAGTTATGATTTAATGTATACGAGTTATACCGGCACATCGTGGTCCCGCAAAATAGTTGACGCAACAACTAATGACTGCGGAACTTATAACTCATTAGCGATTGACACCTGCAACCGTGCGCATATCGCCTATTATGACACTTCAAATAAAGACCTTAAGTATATGTACTACAACACCCCTCCGCAGCTTAGCTGGAACAATTATGGCGGCACAAGTTACGGCGTACTCCCTGAAATCTGTACATCAACCGCAACCTATACATTCAAGGTAACATACACCGATACTGACAATAACCCGCCGGTAAACGATAAACTACAGGTCCGCATAAAAAAAGGCGCGTCTACGTATTTACTGTTAAACATGACCAGCGAATCTGCGGAATGGGCTACCGGCGAACTATTCACCGCCTCAACACTGTTAGAACCTTGCAGTTATTACACATACACATTTGAAGCCTACGATATGTGGAATACCTCAGCCACACAGTTTTTGTCGCGGCCCGGCCCGGATGTGGGCTGGCAAATCTCGGGCTACATATTTTATCCTAACGGCACAACACCGTTCCCGTACGCAACGGTAAACGCCTATACCGGCGCATCAACCCGCACAGTTGTAGCAGACAATAACGGGTACTACCTTATAAACGTATCTCATTTTCTTGACTGGACTTTGGTTACAAGTTCAGCACCGGGAGTGGGTAACGTGCAATTCTCACCACCTTACCTAACATATTCTTATATTAATGGTAATGGCACGAGTAATTTCCAGAGGGTACCCGGCAACTGCGCGCTCTCATGGACAGGCAATTCCGGGTATATAACCGACGGAGTTGATCCGGAAACAGGGCTAAGCACCACAACTTTTTGTTTTAAGGTAAAATACTTGGATAACGAAAACGATGCGCCTAAGCCCGGCTATCCCAAGGTACGGATTAAGAAAGGGCAAACCGACTACCTTTTACTATCTATGCCTTCAACAATGTACTCCTACACCGACGGGATTATCTGTACGACCAGCACACTACTCCCGCCCTGCAGTTATTACGGTTACACGTTCGAGTCTTATGATGTGTGGAACAGTTCAGCACACCAGTTCTTGTCTTCACCCGGCCCGGATGTAAAAGCAATCATCAGCGGGGAAGTAAAATATCCCGACGGGAATCCAATGCCTGGCGTAACTCTAAGGCTAACCTATGGGCTGGAATCACAAACACGTGTGACAGATAGTTTTGGATGTTATCTTTTCTCATCTCTCGATACTGATAAGAACTATACCGTAGTTCCTTCTAGTTATTCCTATTACTCTTATAATCCTTGGATTAGATCATACTACTCACCCTTAACCTCGGACGCTACTGGACAAGATTTTTATAGGGTAAACACTTCCTCATTAACCTGGACTGGGGAGATTGACTATAGTTCCGACGGGCTGGACCCCGAACTATGCCTAACCTCGGAAGAAACTCTTAACTACCGCATAAAATATATTGACGCAGATAACGACCCGCCGTTGGAAGGATATCCTAAGTTGATTGTACTAAAAGGTACTGTCACTGTTATTAACACACAGATGCAGCAAACCGACCTGACGGACACATACTATATTGACGGCAAAACGTTTTATTACAGTACCGCTCTACCCTCCGGACGCGACTATTCGTACTACTTCGTAGCGCATGACTCTTTTAGCTTACAGTCAAACACACAAGTTATATCCGGCCCCGTGGTATCAACCTCCGCCCCGCAGTTGGTATGGACCGGGGAAACAGGGTATGTGGAAGACGGCATATCCCCGGAAGTAGGCGCAATGGGTACCACTTTTTATTTTCGCATAAAATACGTTGATACCGACAACGACCCTCCGAAACTCAACTATCCTAAGTTACATATATACAATAACCAAACAGAAATCTCGGGCAGCCCTTACACACTATTATCTACCGGCAGTACTGACTATCTATCGGGTGTTATATTTTATAGGAACATACCAAACTTACCGCCCTCGCTTGACTACTCCTACAGTTTCGACACTATGGACGAGTTTAATAAGTCAACAGAGACGGTTGTCCTATCATCCCCGAAAGTCAACACCCCGCCGGTATTAGCGTGGACCGGTGAAACAAACTACGTTACTGACGGCATTAACCCGGGAACAGGTTTACCGGGAACAACATACTATTTCCGTATCAAATATGTTGACCTTGACAACCAAACCCCCGCCGCGGGATACCCGAAACTGCATATCTACAAATCCGGGACGGAGATAGACGACAGCCCGGTTACTATGGGGTACGTTTCGGGGATATACCAAACCGGCACGGTATACTCCGCCGGCGTTGTGCTAACCGACCTGGGAACTGACTACACATACAAATTCACGGCATACGACGTTTTTTATACTACCGCCACAGGATCACCGGTAAGCCTGTCATCCGGCCCTGTGGTGTCAAACAACCCGCCGAGGTTATGCATTACCGGGGAACAATACTACGTTACCTCCGGTGTATACCCTGCACTTGGCGATTTAGATACAACTTTTTCCTTCAGGATTAAGTACATTGACCCGGACAACCAGGAACCCTTTGAAGGATATCCGAAACTATATATCGTTAACGATTCAACCACGGTGATAGTTGCCAGTATGACTTATATTTCCGGAGTACACAGTACGGGATCGCTGTATGGTATTGCTTTGCACATAACTGACTACGGGGATTATGGCTACTACTTTGAAGCACAGGATCCTCTTGGCGTTAGTACCCGCACTGTTACCTTCGGAGACTTATTTGTGCGCAGCGTCCCCAAGGTAGAACTTATAACATACCTCACGGAAGCAACCCCAAACGAGCCCGTCAACATCCAAGCGAAATACACAGATTTGGATAACAACCCGCCCGCTACGGGATATCCTAAACTTACCGTGTTCATCGGAGACAAACAAATACTCATAGCGTCAATGACTTATGTCTCGGGAGACAATAATACCGGCGCTATATACAGCTACACCGCATCGTTCTCAACGGTAAGCAAGTCGTACTCGTACTACTGCGAAACCCGGGACTCTTACGGCTATGGCGGGACAGTTAAATCCTCAACCCACGTATTCACAGTTTCTTCGCTCCCGACTTTACCGTTGGACCTCACAATATTTGACAACAACGCAAACACCACAGTCTCATCAAAAGTAAACCTTGTATGGAACAGCACAGACCCCGATCCAAACAGTAGAATCATTTATTATTTATACCTTGGTACTGATGCTTCTGTCCTTAAACTGGTATATACCGGCACAAAACCGGCACACACGCTATACTCGCTTGACCCGGGCAAAACTTATTACTGGTACGTAATCGCTGAAGACGATACCGGCAGGAGAAAACAAAGTTCGGTATACAATTTTAATACGGTAAACATGGATGACGATAAAGTATTTAACTACCCCAACCCGTTCAACCCGGCAAACGGGAGTACGAATATAGTATTTAACTCAACCATAGACGGTAACGCAGACATAAAAATATTTACTGAATTCGGCACATTATTGTTTCAGGACAGTTATTCCGCGCGGAGAGGGTCGAATGTATACCCGTACTCCGGCAGGGACTCCAGCGGTAACATTCTTAACACAGGATCATATATCGTTTTTATAAGAATAGGCAGCACTTACAAAAAAACTGTGATATTGGTACTCCGCGCATGATCTACGGGGTAGTACTTAAATTCGGGATAAATATACTGGTAATTGGTGGAAATAATACTTAAGTTTGGCGCCAATAGTACTTAAGTTTGGCGCAAGTAATACTTAAGTCTGGAGCAAGAAATACTTAAGTTTGGAGCAAATTTATTATGAACACATATTTAATATTTTGTTTATTTATCAATAGTTTAGTGTGTTTGGCAAACAAGTTGCCGTTCTTCTTTACTTCTTATACTTCAACACACTACAGGTTTTGTGTGTATTTTTTGTTATATCGGAAATGCGAGGCTTAACTTATGGCTTATGACCCAAAAGACAAATCCAGAGAACTCGTAAAACAAGTAATTAATAGGGAAGTGGCATTACCCATAAAGACAGAGGTAAACTTTATGCAGTACCCGCTGGGTAATGTTTATGGAAGAAGCAAAAACTTAACTGTTACGTATAAACGCAGTATCAGGGATAACGGGATAGAGAAAAAAATTATTTGGAAAGCAATGGGTACCGGAGAGTACGGCCTCCCGGGCCCCGGTGCTATAGAGACAGACTTAGCGATAACCAAACTCATAAACGACCGTGGCTGGCCTGTTGTGCGTTACCTGCAAACCTCTCTTTACGAAATTGCGAAAACTAAGAATATAAACCCCAACGGTGATAATATCCGTTTAATAAAACGCGACCTTCTGGAACTAGCCACTACTTCTTATGAATCACAGTTTACCTATAAACAAGTATGGGAGAAAGATAAAAGGAAAAAGTACCTCAGCGGAGGTGACGCTGTCTTCCATAAATACGACGCAATAATTTTGCGTAAAGAGCCTCTCCCGGGTTCTATCCCGAAATCCGAACTCACCCCGGAAGAACGCAAGACCGGCATTTCTGACCACGTATATATCGTCCTTGGTGAAATATACTTAAACAGCCTTAACAGCTACTACCTAAAAAAAATTGACTACAACTACCTTATGAACCTCCCCGACGTAGTCTTGAAACGTATATACCTTATCCTCAACCTCGCATTCGCAACGGTAATGAACGAAAACGGATATGTATGCTTTCCATATACCGACTTTTGCCAGCGCATACCGATTGAAACCCGGCGGTATATATCGGACGCTAAACGCAAAATACAAAAACACCTTGACGCATTGAAACACGACGGGTACATACAATGCTATGATTGGAACGACAATAACAGCAGCAACCCCGATGACTGGGAACTCATCCTCTACCCGGGCACACGCGCAAATTACGAACTTGACCAGTCAAAAAACCAGGAACAGTTCGACTTCGGCATTTCCGGCACCAATACGCGCGGCGTTGATGAAGTACTAACATACTTTTTTGCCCTCTACGAACTCAAACGCGATACACCAACGGATAAAGAACGTGATCAGGCACTGGAACTCCTCAAACGTACCGGCGATATAGACAAAGTTAAACGCATAATATATTACTCAAAACTGGAAGCCGCAAGGACAGGGTTTAACATAAAATTCTTTGGTGCAGTACTTTCCTACGAGAACGACGCTTTAGCATATATCCGGGAAGAAAATACAAAACATTCATGTGAAGTGAATAACAAAGAAAAAACCGGGAAAGAAGACCAAATAAAACTTGAAGAAGATAAACACTATAGCAAACTACTAGAAATATTCTATCGTTTACCCGAGGATGAACAAAAAAGTATAAGGCAAAAGGCAGTGGTAAACGCAAAACAACGCAACCCGTTATACGCGAAAAGCATTATCGGTATAAATAACGAAATCGTTAATATCATAAAAGGCATGCTAAACTAATGCTAAACCTTAAACCCAGAGTTCTCACGGTAGCAATCATAGTTTTACTGTCAGCCCATGCGTACTGCAGTATTTTCGACAACACAAGCGTTACAGGCAAAAGTATCGGGGGCTGCTATTACCCGGGCGACCTTTCCAGTACACCCCTTAACCCCGCGGGGATATCCTCACTCCTGCGTCCGGAGGTTATAGGCTCATACTACCTCCTGTTTGACAACGCAAGGTTTAACTACCTTGGCTACGCTAACAGCCTCGGGAATATTAAGTACTCAATATCCGCATGCCAGCTTTACCGTGACAACATTGAAGAACGCTCGGCATTAACCAGCATGCCAACCTCCGCGTACTTCAGCCAAGCCGGGTGCTTATTCACACTGGCAGGCATTATACACGGATTCGGTATCGGCACATCAATCAAAACGTCATACTACGACTACAACGGTATCCAGTCAAACCTTTGCTACGGCATGGATATCGGGATATACAAACCCCTGTTCTTTACGGGTAACGCGTTACGTAATATGCTGGCGGTAAACACCGGGATAAGCGCACTGAATATCCTCCCGCCCTCCAGCCTTGGTATATCAGGCGATACCGGTTTTGACGTCTGTACGTACAGGTTAAGTGCCAACGCATCGCTATCCTTGTTCCCGAGGTACAACTTAAAGAAAGAACTCCTTTCTTATGACGAACTAAAACTTTTTGTTGACTGCCTTACCGGCACACAATACTCCTGCGGGCTTGAGTACCGCAAGGACATGCTCTTCGCGCGGATAGGATATAACGCCCAGTATTCCGGTAAGTACAGCCTGGGGTTAGGTTTTATGTTCAGCGATATAACCCTTAACTACTCATTTATCCCCGTGGAAGACACTTACCTCCACGCGCTTGACATGTCCTACCGCTGGGGTACCCCCGAGAAACTGGAGGAACCCTCGGACGAACTCCGCGACTTTCTGGACGTAAAACAAAAAGCCGAACGCCTCTACGGCCGGTACTACCGTCAAGCATCCGATTTTGTTAAGGCCGGAGACTACGACGCTGCAATACAGTACCTCGAGAAAATAATACCTATCTCCCCGGATAAACAAGACGCAAAGAGCATGCTTGAACTCTGCAAAACATCAAAGAACTCAAGGAGGTTACAGGAACTTCATGCGGAATACTCAAACCTTATGGCCACAAAACTTTTTAGTGACGCATTTGAACGCGTGCTCTGCGCGGTTGATATCTCGCCCGGTGATATGGTAACCCTTAACCTGCTTGAGATACGCAAAACAGATATTTCAATCGAACAGCTTAAGATAATGGATATGCTAACCACGCACTTCGCGGATAAGCTTAACCGCAGGATCATTGATTATGTTCACACAAAAAACTATACCGCTGCGGAACTTGAATACAAAAAACTTGAAGCACTTGAACCCTACCAGGAAAACACGGGTACGAAGAAACGCCTGATTGAGGGCGAGAAAAAGAATTATACCAACGAAATGGTACGTACCGCACTGAACTACGTTAAGGACGCTAAGTACCCTGAAGCATACCTGTACCTCAAAGAAGCATACCGTATCTCCGCGGATGACGCGGTTAAGGCGCAGATGATGTCAGTTTACCGTAATATACCCCGCCCGGGCCTGTACGATGATTTGTACCAGAAAAAACTTTACTATATTGCCGCGATATCCTACACCACTGACGATATACAAAAATCAGTAAAAACATACTATGACCTTGTGAACCTAAACTCCGCATACCCGTGTGAAGAACTGGAATCCGTACTGGCAAAGAATAAGTATATACAACGCAAATTACCATAAATACAAAAAGAAAGAAAGAGGAGGACCGTTAAGATGATGAAAAGAAAAGAATTGTTTTTATCCGTGCTCATTGTTTTGTTATTAGCGTCAGCAAGTTTCTGTGCATCCACAGTAACTTTTTCTGACACTTCAGGAGTCGGAGCTTCGTTTACCAAGATTATCACATGGCTATCCACGGTATTAGGCGCAGGGCTTACGATCATAGGGTTGATTATCACGGGGATACGCTTAGCGATGCACGACGAGCAGGCATTGAAGAAAGGCATCTGGGTTATTGTTGGGGGTATAATCATATTCATTGCCCCGCAGATACTGAAATTAATCCAGAGCTTCGGGAATTAAGAACCTTTATGCGTATAGAGTGTTACAGGGCAATTGATAATAAACTACTGTTTTTTGGCGTACAGCTGATGGACGCCGCTGTTATTATTGTGTTGTTCATGATAGTCCACGGTATCATCGTATCGTTTATCGCTGATACTGTATTCTTGATTGGCGCGTTACTAACCGCAAAACGTGTTCGTAACCGTAACGATAATATGGCACGTCAGCTGTACCTTTACTTCTCAATCCCCGCAGTACTCTCATTACCGGGCACACAGGAAGGACTAAAATGATTAACCTCACCCCAACCTCGATTAAACAGTTATACTGGCAAAACTTCAGTAAACCATTACCCTCATACCTCAACCTCTGGGCGATAGAAAATAATACGGTTATCGGTGTGAACTTACAGATGTCTTTGGTATACGAATACACCGGGGTTGACCTTCTGTTGAAAAGCGGGGAGGAGACAAGCTACTTTTTTCAGCAGTTACGCAATGTTTTGCACTCCCTCCCTGAAAATGTTACGTTACAGTTCGTAATCCAGCAGAGGCAGGGCGATAATTCAATGCTAAACTCCTACACCGCTTCTGTGGATACGAAATCCGCATTCTCGCAGTACGTCGTCAGCGGGAAAGTCAAACATTTTAAGGAGTTAAACCCGTACTCGAGGCGCTACCTGCTATACCTTACCGCCTACCCGGAAACTACTGACCTTGCAAAAATGTCGTTGACGATGCAAAACTTTTTTTATAATGACTACACAAAAACCGCGAGGTCTCTCAACAGCAAGCACAGCGCTATCCTTGCGGAACTAGGGAATATCTTATCCTCATCGCTAAACTCCGCAGGGATTAAGCTTAAACAACTGGACAAACACGAAATCCTTAACCTGCTCTACAACCACCTCAACCCCTCGAGGTCCGGTATTCTGGAATACAACCCCTGCGGGGACACTGATGACCACACTATCCGTTCGCAGATCTGCTATAACGCCTGTGAGAACGAGTTTAGCCAGTGCCAGCTTGACGGGTACTACTACCGCGGGGTAAACATGTACATCCGCCCGAAAGACGTGGAGTACACCGATATACTGCAGTTTATGTCAAAACTAAACGGCGAGTACGACTTCTGTGTTGCAGTTGACACCGTCAACCAGGACAATACCATTAAGAACCTGTTATTCAACCGCACATTAGCCGCCGCAATATCTACGTTTAACCCGTTTAAGAGAAACTACGAGGCAGAACTTAAATCCATGCAGTCCGAACAACTGGTGGAATACATTAAGTCCAGCGGCCAAAAACTGTTCAACCTCTCATTCAGCATTACTTTGCGGGACAGGGATATCATTAACCTCACCACCCGCACAAACGCGTGTATAGCCGAGTTCAGGACAATCGGTGAAGCGGAAGGCGTGATTGACGATATGTGCCACCTCTTTTTGTTTTTATCCGCACTCCCCAACCACCGGCATTATAATTCAACAAAACACGTATTCCATACGGACGCCGTTGCGCAGTTCCTACCGGTCTCCCAGCAATGGAGGGGCTGTGATAACCCGAAGATGCTATTTTTGACCCGTGAGTACGAATTACTACCGTTCGACGTATTCGATCCGGGCTTACCGGCGAAACACGGCCTTGTACTTGGCACTACGGGCTCGGGAAAGTCCTTCACCACAAACTTTTTATTGAACAACTTTTATGTGGAATCCGAAAATAACCATATTGTGATAACCGATATCGGAGGAAGTTACCGTAAACTCTGCACCCTGCTGGGCGGCGAATACCTTGAGATCGAACTCTCTGATAAGTACTCGTTTAACCCGTTCCCCCCGAAGAACGTCGCGGTTACCAACTACGACTTTGAACAATTTGAAATTGACGCTGATGTTATAGCGTACCTCAAACTATTGATCCAAAAATTATTAAAGAAAGACACGCTTACCGGTCAGGAATCCTTTGTCTTGGAACGCTCTATAGTCAACACCTACAAATGCTGTGTGGACAACATCCCTATACTCTCGGACCTGCTTTTCCAGCTTGACAACTATACGCCCGTACGGGTTTCAGCGGATGACGGCGCGGCGGCTATTGCCAAACACTTTGTCAGCAACCTCGAAGAATGGTCCTCCGGGGTTAAAGGCAAGATGCTCAACCGCAGGGCAACGCTTGAACCAAAATCCCGGATGGTAGTGTTTGACCTTCAGAAACTTCAGGAACAAAAGGAGTTACAATCCGTCGTCCTGTTTTTGATACAGAACACTATCTGGCAGAAACTCTATGATAAATCCTTACGCAAGATGATAGTGTTTGACGAATGCTGGCAATTATTCAACGACCCGACCTCTGCGCAACTCATAGAAAACCTTTACCGCACAGCCAGGAAGTTTAACGCATCAATCCTGTCAGTCTCCCAAAGCCCGGACGACTTTCTTTCCAGTAAGTCAGCCTCAGCAGTACTTGCGAACTCGTACACAAAATATATATTGAAGTTACAGAAAGGCCACGAACTTTTGATAAAGTTCGGGTTAAACACCCAGGAGGTAAACCTTGTGAAATCACTATCATCAGTCCGGGGTAAATACTCCGAGATTATGGTTAAATCCATGGATAAAACACGGGTATTGAATATCTTAGTCCCGAACTCCGACTACTGGATCTGCACCACCGACCCTGAAGATTATCAGAAAGAACAGGAAGTGCGTTCGCATAACCCGGGCTTACCGGCCCTTGAAATCCTTAAAATCCTGGCAGAACAAAATTATAAGGCTGGCATAATATGAAAATAATTGCAGTATTAACAACATTAATAGTTTTATTATCCGCACAAAGCGGGTACTGTATCGTCCTTGACGTTATCTTAGACGCAGTCTCCTGGGCGGCAAAACAGGTAAACGAGGTTAATGAAGAACTTTTCCGTAAAACAATGATAGCGCAAACCATAGAGTCCGCCGCAACGCTTAAACGCAACTACGACGATAGTGTTAAGTTTTATGACGAAATGCGCAGTTTCAACGAAAACCCTTATGGTTACTTTAACCAGTGGAGCACAGAGTTCGCGAATACGCTTACCGACCCCGTAGCTAAGTACAACAAAGACATTGACTCACGCGTATTCTCGGGCAATAGCTGGTACGCTAACCAAACCGACGGGTGGAAAGCGTATAGGGACAAAACCCTTAGCTTCAGCCAAAACGTAAGCTCAGCCGTAGCCGCACAGATGAACAGTACAGAATTATCAAAGAAGATTAAATCAGCATCCACCAAACTTGAAGCCTATGCGAACTACAATTTGTGGGACCAAAAGAACAGGGAAGAAAAGATTGAAGCAAATGAAACCTATAAATCAGCAACCAGCGCAGGGATCGCGAATAACTACCGTGAGATAGAAAGTATCGGCACAAAACTTAAATCCGGCAAAAAAGAAGACGTTGAAGTAGCGAAGGTACAAATGGAGCTCATGAACGCCAAACTCCTGCAGAACCTTAACTACACACTCCTAAAACTTTTTGAAGGGCAGATAGACCAGGACAAACGCGACCTTTCGTACAAACAATTTTTGTACCAGCAGCAACAGCAGGTATACAGCACCGCGCAAACACTTATCAATACACGCAAACAGTTATACTCAAACACCAGCCGTGAGAACCAAGCGCAGAACATGCTGGGTGAAACCCCCAGGATTGAACATCCTTCAAACATTAAAATAGGAGGGGGGAGATAACTCTATGCAAACCCCCGCGTACATTATTGACGTTTTAAAAGTCCCGGAAGCCGGCACCCCGGTTATCGGCATAACCTGGGGAATATCTGTGATGATATTCTCACTAGTTTTTGTTGTATCATTACTGACGGAACAAGCAAACCTTATCTCCGACGGTAAGTCAAACCTAAAATCCGTCCTTTGGAACTCGGTACTAACCTTTTTTTGCTTACTTGTTTACCGGTACCTGTTCAGAAAAATAATATCGTTCTGTGAACTATCCGCGATGTGTATATTAAGCACCGACAAATGGTTTGAGTTTATGACCGTCGCGGTTAACCTTGCAAAGACAGACTCCGCCCCGGGCTCGTTCCTCTCGATAAACATAACAACATTTGTGATGAACATAGTTTTGTTAGTAAGCATAGCGATTGAAGAAATCTTTAACTTCATACGTTTTATTTTCTTACTGGTTTTATACATCACCGGCCCGATATGCATATCATTTTACCTGTGGAAACCAACTTCGGGCTTCTTCGGTGGATGGTTATTAAGCACGTTCCAGGTATCCTTTTGGATTGTGATACTCCGCATTATGCAGACAGCATACTTATCGTTTAACACCGTAGCCATACTGCAAAGCGGCGACCCGTTACTCACTATTGTATTCTCGATCTGCATGATTGCCATGTTTGTTTTGACACCGGTATTCACCGCGAACCTGCTATCCGGGCAAACAGTCAGTACACTAGGTACCGCGGTTATCGGGCTTACGGGGTTCGCATTCTCAAAATTTGGCGCGTTACGGGTTAAAGACATGGTTACCTCCAACGGTACGAAAGTACCGGTAACACTCCAATCTTATGTCAGTGACAGTTTCAGGAATACAGGCAAAGCAATAGGCTCGGCATTGGGTAATATCGGAAAATCACGCCCGGCAAAACCGCCGGATAAAGGATCAGCAAAACGATGAATACAACCTCGCGAAAATACTATGAAGTATGGGGTGACACCCTTAACATGCTAAACTTCCTGAAAACCATAATCATAATCCTATTATTTATTATCACAGGGCTCGTACTGTTGTTGAGACAAAGCAATAATAAACCGCCTTTAGTAATTACAGTAGACAAACTTGGGCAACCCCAGGCGGTTAAAAACTGGGAATCGCAGGTAAGTATTACCGTCCCCGAACTCTCGAACTTCACCCAAACCTTTATTGACCAGTTCACGGCATACGATTATTACACGTACATGGAAAACTTTAAGAAAGCGTTTAAGTTAATGACACCGGACTGCCAGAAAAAGATGGACACCTACCTTGCTGCGAATACTGTGGTTGACCAGATAACGCAGTCGCAGTACAAAACAAAAGTTGTGCTCTCAAAAATTGATATCGTAAAAGATTCAAAATACGTAGTATCCGTAAAAGTTAAAGGGTACAGGGAAGTAACGTCATACCTTAACCCAAGTTTTAGTAAAGACATAGTGTTTGAAACCGACTTAGTTTACAAAAAAGTTCCGCGTACCCTCGAAACCCCCTGGGGCGTACTTGTTGATTACTATAACGAAACAATCTTTAAAGACAAATAATTGTGAAATACCTAAACTTTATCGTTATATCAGTACTCTTAACCCTATACCTCCTTTTTTTTATTGAACCCACAGGCTTTGTGTACACCCCGATAGGTTCACACACAATCTTTTGTACAGGCACCAGCACATCCACACAGGTAAACCCTCCGGAGTTCAGCATAACCCCGGAGAAAACTCGCTTACCGGAGTTTAACGTATACACCTCGCTCCCCGCCCCGGACAAGTTCATCGCTAACGTTATTACCTCCAGGACAAACGCAGATTTTATACTGGTAACAGAAACAATGTTAGCGCAACAAATGGTACTCCCAAAACAAACTAATCTCCCCCCGGACACCCAAAAAAAAGAGCAAGAGGTTAAACCTTCAGCAAAACCGTTACTAAAAATATTAACCCAAAAACCGGCAAAACCAGTAGAACCACCAAAACCCGCACCCAAAACCGCACTACCGGCACCCCTTACCAGCCAATCTTTAGCACGGTACTTAAAGGATAACGACAAAACATACTTTTATAATGACCTAAAATCCGGCAAGGACATTCTTTTATCCGTTATATCCAAAACCCCGTTTGAAGACAAAACCATAATTAAATTCAGGCTAAGCAACCCCACCCCTACCTACTTCTTTATATCATCAGTCTCACTGGCGGACACTGCCGCCAACCCTATCCCCGCAAACATGTTTGTAGATACGTTTGTCCAACCGGATAGCGACTGTACCGGTTTTGCAGTACTTAAATATACGGGCAACTTGGTATTAACCGTTTATGAATCAGGAGGTAAACAAAGATGTATAAACGTTTCGTTCTCTTTAAAATAGTTTTGTTACTGGCAGTAAGCACAGTCTCCGCAGGGATAGAACCCTGGACTGGCATGACAAACACAGTGCAAACCAAAATGAAATACTTTATGCATACAGGTTATATGTTCGACGCTGTGTTACAAACCGCTATTTTCTCTTATAACATAGAAAGCCCCGTGATTGCCGAGATTGAGTACGACGTTATCTACCTTGACAAAATCATACTCCCGAAACACAGCAAGATTATAGGGTACGCATCTATACTGAAATCTGATGACAGGGTAAACATTTTTTTTCATACCACAGTTTTCCCCAACGGGCAGGAATTAAAGATTAACGCATTAACGCTTAACACCGACGGATCTCTGGGCATCCCCGGGGTGGTGAAGAAGTACCAGGAAATATTACCCGCCAAAATATTGTTAGAGACCGCAGCGAACATTGCAGTCCCGGGTATTGCGAAACCTATTATCAAAGAACTAACTGCGGACTCCGCGAGAGACCTTTCTTACAAACCAACATACTCAGTAACGGTTAAGAAAGGCACGCCGGTAGTAGTGTATATCGTTGATAGGGTTGAGTACTGACATTATGCAGTTAAACACCGTTATCCCATGGCTGATAAACCACTACTCCCGCTTACCCACGGTAGTACATATTACAGTATTCTTAGTTTGTTTTATTTACGTATTCCACTTTTTTGTGTACTACATTTTAAAACCCGCCCGGCCAAAGATAGCGTTTATCCAGTTCGTAATATATCTATGCTTAGTTTACTTCGCATACTACTTCAACAAATACGTATTCCCTGTAAACCACACAAAATATTTTGGTAACGCAACAATAACCAACCTGTACGACATAATATTTCACCCGTTGTATTACTACTTATCAGCAATAAGTTTTATCCTTTCATTCTTGATATTAATCCTAAGCCCGGTACTTAAATCCACAAAACTTACGGGATTGTTAAAAAAATACGCGAAATACTCCCCGGTATTCACACCCCTGACCGGCACCGGTATTGTTGTAGGCAGTTATAACAGAAACATATTGCACGAAACCATCCGCTACTTCGCACCGGACTACATGAGCGGCGTTGTGGTTCCCTACAACCGGCTGGCACGTACCACCACGATCATCGGCGACATGGGCACCGGTAAATCCCGGTTAATGCGCATAATCCATGACGGCCTGATAAAACAATACCCCAACATCCCGATTTTGATCCACGACCCCAAAGGCGAGTGGTTACGCACGTACTACAACCCAGGGACTGACCTAATCTTCGCCCCTTATGACACGCGAAGCTGTAAATGGTCCTTGTGGGACGACTTCAAAAAATACCCGCAGTTACTACACGCACTGGTTTCAACGGCAATAGAAAACTATCATACGGGCAGCGGCGGTAGCGACCGTTTTTGGGCGGACAGCGCAATATCGTTATTGAAAAACACTATTTCTTCATCCGACACAATCTTGAATGCGAAACAAAAACTTATGGAACTCAAAAGTGTCAACAAAGACGACCGGACGTTCTTAAGCATATACACCTCCGCGATGATAGCATTGAAAGACATTGCCGCGATTGAACTCTTTTCCCCCAGCGGAACAGGCGGCAAAACTTATAGTATCACAGACTTTTTGAAACATAGAGGCAGGATTTTTTTATTGAACAACCCGGTATGCTCAGCGGAACAACACGGCACGTTATCCCTGATGTTAACCGCGTTTATCTTACACGCAATCTCCCAGCCTGATGTTAGTGATGAAGACAAGATAAACTTTTCCGCATTCATAGATGAAGCTTTAACGTTTAAGCTACCAAAAGACGTGGAGACCGCCGTGTTCTCGCAATGCCGGTCAAAAGGTTTAGCGTTAATAGTTTCAGCCCAGCGTATACCCGACCCGCAGAGGCGGGAATACTCGGGCTGGAGCTGGCAATCAACCAACTTTTTCCTTATGCGGGTAACCGACTTGTATACGAGGCAAAACTTCTCGGAACGCGCAGGCAAGATACTGTATGACGACACACACAAATCGTACACTACTTCTTCCCGCAAACTATTGGACTTACCAACGAACCAAAGCACCAGCAGTATGAATGAGAAACAACGCCAAGTATTGTTACCGGAAGACGTGGGGCGGTTGAAGAACCGCGAGTTCGTACTGTTCCACGAACACGGTATCAGCCCGGGCAAAGTCAAAGACGTGCTGGGCGGACAATCTGACATCCCTACGTTAGACTACCACCACCGTACCGACGTAAACGAGTTTATGGATGGGTTATAAAACACTTTTTCTACGAATTTGACCCTAAAAATATATTATTGCAAAAACACTGATTTTGAGTATAATAATATCAAGAGGCGGATACAATGGCAAAACTAGAAAAAGAATACAAGTTTTTTATATCAACACTACCAGAGCTAATAAAAGAACACAACGGCGAGTACGTTGTTATCAAAGGCAAAACAATACTTGGATACTACAGCACCATTAACGACGCTATAAAGAAAACCAGTAAAGACAACGCACTAGGCACTTTTCTAGTGAAACTCATTGAAAACCAGGACGAAAGCAACGTTATGCGATTCCATAGCCGCGTTTATGCAGCAAGATAGCACTCCGCAACAATCCAAGTTCCATCATGCGTTCAGGATAATCTATAATGACGGCATTGTTAAAGAACTGGTTACTGACGTTTCCGTAAAATTCCCTGCTAAAGAAGATATCAGAAAATATAAAGCGGTATGGGATACCGGTGCTACACACACGGCTATCACGCCGAAAGTCGTTTCTGACCTGCAATTACAACCTATTGATGTTGCAAAAGTATACGTTGTTGATTCTGAAGAACCAAAAACTGTTGATGTTTACCTTGTTGACATTATTTTACCCAATAGAGTACGTATCCCCAACATTCACGCTACCTGCAGCCCTATACAAGACTGTGATGTTTTGATTGGCATGAACATAATCCAACTCGGCGACTTCAATATTTCAAAGAAATTTGACGGACACAAATACATGACAATGTTTTCGTTCTGCATACCATCGCACAGCAACCCAGTTGATTTGTTAGAAAAAAGCGAGATGGTAAATCTTAGAAACCAAAAGAAACGTAACAGAACTTAATACTTCACCTTGTCCGTTATACTCCACCGCACCGACGTTAACGAGTTTATGGATGGGTTGGGAGAAAAATAATTGGTTATATTCGGCATCCCCTACTACCACGATCTTCACATCGGCGAATACCTGCGTTGCCCTAACAGGACAACGTCAACTGGATTGCCTTTTTAGGATTATTTATATTCCTTTTGAAATTCTCTGTATTTATTCAATTTTGTAGTCTTGTAATCTAGTTCGTAAAGATAGTTTAGTAAATCTTCACAGATTTCTATTGCTAACTTAAGCTCATAATTTGTTGGAGGATCTAGTTCGTGCACAGCATCATTACCCATGAATCGTAAGTTGTGAAGATTCTTAACAATATTTTGCGGTAGAATAGTAGATAAACCATCAATTTCTTTTCCTAGATTATCGCCTCTAATATTTTTGTCTTTACAAACACCTTCAATAAGACTTCTTAGTCCCACAGCACATAGCAGGTATGCTTTAGCATTATATGCTGTTACAGATTCTCTATATATTTCAGTAAGCTTTATGGGTAGTTTATTAAAATATTTTGGATTAATAGAACTCTTTTTTCGAATTGGATGATACTCTATATCCCAAACATTTTCACCTTCTTGGTTGATAGCTGCAGAATTAGTGTACTTTAGTTGGAGCGATATGGATTCACAACCCCGACAACGCCAGACAACATAAATTAAAATTTCAATAAAATCGACAGATTCATCTTCGTCAAAATTTACATCTTCGCGAGATGATTTCCAAACACAATCATGTTTTGTATATCCTTCGCATCTATTACAATATATATCAATTACTTTGGGTATACTTTCTAATTCTTTTTTATCCATTTCTTCCATTTCTTCTCCTAACATATATTTCATTGCCTAAATATTTCTGTAAATATTGCAGGTTTTGCAATCTAACTAAACTAATGTTAACCAATTTTAAGTTATTTGTCAAATGAACCTCCGCACAGCAAGCTATTGTGGAATTATCAAGTTAAATAATTTTGGCGTTGGATGATACAAAAGCAGTTAGTCAACCTAATGAAGGGTGCCAATGGTGAGTTACGAAAGCAGGAAATAAAAAATGAGATTCATCGGTAAGTTAAAAATCTGCTAATCCGTAATTTTTAATATCAACCCTCATTTCACCCCACTCCCTGAGATAGTACCCAACCCCCTTTCCTTCGCCCACAGCGCAAAAACAAGGCATTTCTTATAATGTCCTGCTCAAAACAGAGGAAAACGGCTGAAACCGCCTAAAACCCGCATTAAAACACTATCTACAAGGGTTATTCTCAACATTTCACCCCCCCTCTCCTGCTTAAGAAAATATTGATTGAAAAAATATTATATTTTCCCCTTGACAATATTTTAGTAGTTAAGTAGAATACTACTGAAGTATAAAAGTAGTTTGACAGAATAACAGAACAGTAGATTAGTAGAATAGTAGAAATATATAAAGGATGAAATTTAAATGATAATTTCTATCACCAACCAAAAAGGCGGAGTCGGAAAGACCACAACCGCGCTGAACCTCGGCGCGTGCCTCGCGGAATTAAACAAAAAAGTATTGCTGGTAGACCTTGACCCGCAGGCAGGGCTGACGGTATCGCTAGGGCTTGACCCGGACAATGTGGAGTACACGACACTGAACCTCCTCAACGGCGACGAGCCGAAGTGTTTGGGCACCGCCGTGCCGAACCTGTCAATCATACCCTCGAGCATCAACCTCGCGGAGTCGGAAGTAAAGATGATCGGCAAGCTCGCGTTTGAGTACACGCTTAAAACAGTGTTAGGGCCGTTGAAGAAAAGTTATGATTATATCATCATTGATTGTTCCCCCTCGCTCGGGATACTCACAGCGAACGCGCTTGTCGCGGCGAACCATATCATAATACCGGTACAGTGCGAATATTTAGCGATGCGCGCACTGGTACCGCTGCAAAAAATTATTGATACCGCAAAAAAAATTAATGCCGCGCTTACTTTCAAAGTACTTTTTACAATGTACCAGAAAGGCGCGAATATTGCCCAGGAAATTATTGATGATGTAAAGCCGTACTACCCAGCGTACAAAACGTATATCACAAAAACCATACGGTTTGCGTACTCCGCAGTTGCGGGTATTCCGCTGATAACTTTTGATAAGCATTCGGAACAGTCAATACAATACCAGGAATTCGCTAAGGAGGTTTTGAAAGATGAGCAAAAACAGTAAACGCCCGACTCTCAGGGACAGCAGTAAAGGGCTCGGGGTATTCTTCGGCAGCGGCCAGGCTGCGGTGGCTACTAAACCAGAAACACAGGTTTCTACTAAAGTAGATAACCAGAAATCTACTAATACAGTAACACTTAATTCTACTTTAGTAGACAAACAGATTAGTAGAAAAGTAGAACCGCGCAAACCCGGCAAGATATCCGCGGAGGGCAAGCCCAGGGCGGAGGGTGTAACGCAGATCTCGCTCTGGCTGCCGACCTCGCTGGTGAAGGACATCAAGATACAGGCAATCAAAGAAGGCGAGACGATGTCAGATTTTGTTGCGAAGAAACTTAACTCATGATTTTTGGTATAATGAAACCGGTGCAATTATGAAAGCCCTTATTTGCGGCAGCCGCGACTTCAGCGACCCTGTGCCTATACAGAAAGTTATAGACACATTCTCGGACACCGATGTGGTGATCCACGGCGCAGCGCCTGGAGCTGATACACTTGCGGGCATCCTTGCTGAAAAGCGGGGCCTCAAAGTATTAGCGTTCCCGGCAGACTGGAAGAAATACGGCAGAGCCGCCGGGCCTATCCGTAACAAGCAAATGCTTGTGGAAGGCATGCCTGACCGTGTTTATGCGTTCTACAGTGACAAGAAAGCATCAAAAGGCACTGCTAACATGGTAATGCAGGCAAACCGCGCTAAAGTGCCTGTAGTTGAGTTTGAGTGTTCGCCTGGTTTACAGTGCAATGGTTAAGTTTGAGGGAAATATAGCAAGCTAAGGTTCTTGGTTAAGTTCGGGGGAAATAGGATAATCTGGGTGAATTGGTTAAGTTCGGGGGAAATAATGGTTAATCTTGCTGGTTTTTGGTTAAGTCTGAGGGAAACAGTAGTTAAGTTTGAGAGAAGCGCTTGGTTAAGTTCGGGGGAAATAATGGTTAAGCCCGAGGGAAACAATGGTTAAGTTTGGGGGAAGCGCTTGGTTAAGTTCGGGGGAAATAATGGTTAAGTTTGGGGGAAATATTTTTGCGGGTTTTAACGGCGCATTTCCATTATTTCGCTTGATACTACAACGTTTTTCTGAAGTTACCGTTTTTGGCAACAAACTTGCTTCTTCTTTACTTCTGTGTTTACTTCTAATACTTTACACACTTTACGACACGTGTGTTACATTTTTATAAAAGGGGACAACTTTAACAATGGGTGACGACACAACCGATAAATTAATAGAAAAAGACAAAAAAGAAATTCGCGACGACATAATAAAGCCTATAAAAGCCGAAGTAAACTTTATGCAATACCCTATTGGCAACGTATATGCCAAGAGTAAAAAAAACACAATCTTATATAAACGCAAGTTTCGTGACGGCAACGAAGAAAAAGAAATGATTTGGCGAGTGATGGGAACAGAAGCCTTCGGCCTCCCTGGCCCCAGCGCGATTGAGACCGACCTGGCGATAACCAAACTTATAAACGACCGCGGCTGGCCGGTCTCCCGGTATCTAGCAACCTCGCTTTACGAGATAGCAATGACAAAAGGCGTTATTCCAAAAGGCGCGAACATAGAATCTATTCGACAAGACCTTAAAGAACTTGTAACAATGAACATCGAATCACAACACACATTCAAACGCAATTGGGAACTAGACAAAAAAAAGAAATATGTATCCGGTGGTATTGACGCGTTTTTTCACAAATACGAAATGATAGTCCTAAAAAACGAGTCTATACCCGATCAAATCCCGAAATCCGAACTTTCAGAAAAAGAAAAAGAGACCGGCATATCCGAACACGTATATATAGTCCTAAACGAGATGTACACACACAGCTTCAACACTTATTACACACGAAAAATAGATTACAAATACATGATGGACTTCCCGGACGTCGTGTTAAAACGGCTATACCTGATCCTCAACCTGGCATTTACAACGATAATGAACAACAACAACTACGTAAAACTTCCGTACACCGACTTTTGCCAGCGCATACCGTTAGAAATCCAACGCCACATATCAAAAGCAAAAGAGAAACTTAACAAACACCTCACAACACTTATAACCTTTGGATACATCAAAGACTTTAAGTGGGTTAACACAAAAAGCAAAAACCCTAACGACTGGGAACTCCACATATACCCGGGCGCCCGCGCGAACAACGAACTCGAACCGGCCAGGCCCCAACCTCAGTTAAACTTTGGCCCGTCATCAACCGAAAAATCCGGAGTGACCGAAACCCTATCGCACTTTTTTTCATTATTTGAACTCAACCGCACAAAACCCACGGACAAAGAAAAACAACAAGCCGCGGAACTCCTCACCCGTGTTGGCAGCATAGACAAAGTTAAACGCATAATTTATTATGCCAGGATTGAAGCCATGAAAACCAGGTACGACGTAAAGTTTTTTGGCGGCATCCTGCAATACGAACCCTTTGCACTTGAATTCATGAAGGAAGAAGACAATAAACAAGCGTTTGAAGAAACCCACAAAAATATAAGTAAAGAAGAAAATCAAGAACGCCTGAAAGAAGACATGCGGTTCAGTAAAATGCTAGAAAAATATTTTAACTTACCGGAAAGCCAGCAACGCATGATAAAATCTCAGGCAGTAGAAAACGCCAGCCAAAAAGGCATATTTTACGCGAAAAGCGAAATCGGCATCCAAACCGAAATCGTGAAAATCATGGAAACTATGGTAAAATAACCAAAGGGAAAAAGATGAAACTCAAAGTACGCCAAGCATATGAAAAAGATATTTATAGAGATACTATACGTATCCCAGAACAACACAGACTTGATCAAAGAGGAACGCTAATCACAGAAGGTACCGTTTGCCAGGTTAAAGTTAATTCAAAAAAAATATACGCTATTTTAAGGGGAGACAATAACAACAGTGCAGCTGAATTAAAAATTGACGAACGTTTACGCAATCGTTTAGGATTGAATATTAATGATGATGTGGACTTTGTTCTTATAAAGTCTGGTTTTTGGGGTGAATTTATGTGGGCGTGGGATGCATCTGACCCTGCCTATAGAGTTTCTGCAAGACTAGGATTATCATCTGTGCTATTGGGAATATTAGCACTTTGTATCTCTCTAGTACAATTTTTTGTTCCCATTTTCAAAATGATAACGAAACCGTAATAGTAAAATATATTTTGACTTTGACCCAGAAATAACCAATAAGGAAAGGTTAATGATGAAATTCAATAAACAGATTTCAGTTATGACTTCAGCTATGTTTGCATTATGTATTTGCATACTTGGCTGTAATAACAAAATACCAGATGGGATAGTGAAAAAATATTATAACACAGGACAGATTTGGTTAGAAGGAAATTACAAAAATGGCAAACCGAATGGAATAACGAAAGAATATTACAAAACGGGACAGTTGAAAACAATATCTAATTACAAAAATGGCAAACTAGATGGTATATCAAATAAATACTATGAATCAGGGAATTTGATGTCAGAATTTATTATAAATGACAGTAAACGAGATGGAATAGCTAAATCTTATTACGAAAATGGGCAGTTAGAATCAGAATGTAATTTTAAAGCTAATAAATTAGAAGGAATATTTAAAACATATAAAGATACAGGGCATTTAAGATCAGAATGTACTTTCAAAGATAATAAGAGAGATGGAATATCAAAAATATATTATGACACAGGACAATTAGAAGTTGAAGAAATTTATAAGAATGGTAAGTCTAATGGAAAGAAAAAATATTACGACACAGGACAATTAGAAGTTGAATGGAATGCTCACAATGACAAACTGGAAGGAATATCTAAAGAATATTATAAGAATGGTAAGTTAAAAATGGAATCGTATTGGAAAGATGGCAATCCTGAAGATATAACCAAGGAATATTACGAGACAGGACAACTGAAAGCGGAAGAGAATTATAATAATGGTAACTTCGTGCTTTTGAAAGAATTCTCTGAAACTGGACAATTGTTAAAAGAAAGTATTTACAAAAATGGCAAGTTGATCAGTAATAAAACATACGACACCAACGGCAATTTATTAAGTGAAGAAACAAAATAAATAAATGTAGTATAATATAAACCAAACGCGAGAACCTGACAGGCCTTCTCGTTTAGCAAGACAATGGGATAATGATTGGTAAAAATTAAGAGGAGGCACTATGTCAAAGATTGTAATTTCCGGCATCACGTTGACCTACAGGGACAGCGTAAAAGAATTAGGCCCACAGATTGTTGACAAACTCAAAGAGCTTATGGTTCAGCAGAAACAGCTAAGCAAAAAACTTAACACTGCGAAGAAAGAGTTTTTCATTAACAAATCACAAACCAAAGCATTGAACGTTTATCTAAAAGACTTCTTCCCGGAGCTCGTGACCCAAGATGGAAGTACAACCCCAGCACCAACTGGTGACATTCAACACCCACCAGCAGAAAATACGGGGAAGTAAGAGGGGACACGGACACCAGCGGTACGGGGGTTCGGTCACACCGTCCCCACCTTTCGCCCTCTCTCTTAGAACGTATGCACCATTGCACAATTAACACTCCGTGTTAAATTGTGCGTACACCCGCACTTACGTGCCTATGTACCCGCAGGCGAAAGTTTATACCCGGTTGTCCCACAACTTATGACAACAATATTGGGTCTAACATGTTAAACACAATGATGATAACCAACAACCCCGCGGCATTAGTGAAATACCATTTCACGGAAAACTACTACTTCCGGCAAAGCCCGGATAAACACGAAGGGCTGCACAAAAAACGGGTTAATGTATTAACGGACGACAAGCACAACCACGTAAAAGTATACGGGAACTTGTCTTCTGACCTCGGGTACAATAACGGGGATGCGATTTCCGAAATCGATATGTCAAACCTATTATCCGGCAGGAACAACGCGAGCGAAAAAATCGCGAGAACACACAAAGTAAAAGGTGTGGACTTAACATTCTCACCACCAAAAAGTATCAGCATCGCAGCACTGGTCTACAAAGACAATAGGATAATAGATCTTCATGATGAAGCAGTTTTAGAAACTATGGGAGAGATAGAAAAATACTACGCCTTTGGCCGGCCCAACAACAAACAAAAAGTGTATACGGGCAAGATGTGCTATGTTGTGGTTAGAGACGGTTTTAACAGAGACCACGAACCGCACCTGCACTCGCACGTAGTTATGTTGAACATAACAAAAACGGGGAATAAGTACACTGGTCTTGACCTTAAAAAAGTGTTGCAAAAAAACTTTAATAAAGCATTTGGCAGCTTATACCGTACCCACCTCGCAGCTAAATTAAAGCAGATAGGGTACGGGTTAGAGTTTAACAACGATATGCGGATAACCAACATCCCAAAAGAACTGGAAGAAAAGTTTTCGCAACGCAGAAAAAGTATTGTAGAAGCGAAATCCGCGGGTATGCAAGACCTTGAAGCATGGGACACTACGAGGAAAGACAAAACCCCGGGGATAGACAAACCGGACATCGTAAAACACTGGAACACAGTAGCGAAAGGCTATGAGTTCGTTTTACCTCAACCCACCAAGGTTAGTAAGCCGGGTACTAAGGTAAACGAAAAAGAATTGATTGATAATTTCAGGAAGAATCACAAAGACACCAACGTATTATCTTTACTGAAACTCTATTTGGATAACCGTATGGAGTCCGGTATGTGGGAAGATATATGCTACAAAGATTTTGTTAGGGCTGTAAGAACCAAACACACAAAACCTGGTGTGCCAGGCATGTTAGACGAGTTCGATGATATACGGGATCGTATTAAAGCGGAACAAAAGAAACGCGGAAAATTTAATCACAACACCGATGCATTAGCAGCCAATACAAACTTTGTTTTTGACATTTGGAAGTTAAGAGACGACAAAATAATTGCGTTATGCATAAACTATTTGTTTTGCAACTATACCCCGGACGTGTTGACACGATTTTCGAATAAAAAGGATGTGGAATACATGATAAACAAATTCGATAGTATTAAGTACAACAATTTAAGCGCTAAGGAAAACACAGATACTTACGAGGGAGCCTACAAAATCCTTATCTGCGGGGGGCGAGAGTTTAAAGACGAAGAACCCATTAAGAAACTCATATACTCCTTACCCGTGAACGCAGTAGTGATCCACGGCGGTGCCCGCGGGGCGGATAGTATAGCGGACAAACACGCGCAGGAACGCGGGTTAAAGGTAATCCGCGTATTTGCGGACTGGGCTAAACACGGCAGAAAAGCCGGCCCTTTCCGTAACAAGCAAATGGTAGAAATGACCCCCGACATAGTTTACGCGTTCTACACAAACACACCGTATACCAGCCGGGGAACGGTTAATACAGTCACTTACGCGAAGAAAGCCAACCTCAACGTTGTGGAGTACTATAAAAATGAGTACCACTACAACAACCAACCAACGTTCACGTTTTTTGATAAAGACGCAAAACTATACTCAGGACACAGCCTTTCCTCACCCGCCATAATCTCTGACGTTATGAAAGCAAAGTCCGGTGACTCAACCTCAATTAACACTGTTATAAACAACTACATCACAAAAGACTTTATTGACAGTTTTAAAACCGACTTAGCGGGGTACAAACCCGGCTGTGTACTAGTCCCGCTTACGGAGAAAGGCTATGGCACAAACATTTTACCTATACAATTCGCCGCGAAACTCGCTGGGCTCACGGGTGTGAAGACAGACGACCAACTAGTTTATAAACCCTCACCATTAAAACGTAAAGAACTCAACTCATGGGAACGCATGGTTGTACACAGGGACTACGGCCTCGCTAACCCGGAAGCGTTGAAAAACAAAAACGTAGTTTTGGTTGACGACCAGTTCACTACGGGCGGATGTTTAAGAGACGCGTACTTAACGTTTCACAAACACAACATTACCTGCAAAAGCATTGTATGTTTAGGCTCAAGCTGGAGCAAACAGTTTTTAGCGAATGACGCGGACATCCAAGCGATTAAAGCGCGGTTCACCGCTACAGAACTTAAGGAGATAGAAACCCTTATTGGCATAAAACCAGAACATTTAACGAACGCAGAAGCCAGTTTGATATTACGCACCGGTACGCAAAACGTATTACTCAAACTTAACCAAGCGAAAGAGTCGGTAAACACTATGCTGAAAGCCAGCGCAGCGGAACAATCCTCTATCGTCCAATCACCCCCTACCGGTGAATTAACAGCGTACCAAAACCCAACGATAAAACTTAACGAAGTGAAGAACCTGCAGGTAAACACCTTGATGATCCACCAGCACTCCCAAGCCGCGGACATCATGAAGTTTATCAAAGACAGTGATAGGGAAAAACTATTGGTAATGTCATTAGACGACAACAACAAGTTATTAGGCACAGAAGTAGTATCTATTGGCACGGTAACCGAGAATTTGATACACCCGCGGGAAATGCTGAAGACACCGATATACTTAAACGCGAAGAACATCATTATTGTTCATAACCACCCCTCGGGGGATCCCACCCCAAGCGAAGACGATATTAGGGTAACCGCGAAACTCGCGAACTCCTGCAAGAACGTGGGGATAAACCTTATTGACCACATTGTTATTGGGGATATGAGTTACGCTACGATAACCCCTAATGTCACGGGCTACCAAACATTTAAGTACGGCGATTTTGACGGCCCTGCTAACAAATACAATGTCCCGGTCTACGAAGTAACCAAACCGCAGGTAGAGAGCGAAAACAGTATCCGCACACCGGCTGACGCTGCAATATTAGCCAAAAAATATTTTAGTACTGACAAAAACTCATACGTTGTGTTTTACCTTAACGTTAAGAACAAAGTTAACTCATGCGAGGTGTATGATAAGAGTATTAAAGAATTCAACACTATGGATATACTTAGGAAAAGCATTTTGTATAACTCATCCGGCGTAGTGGTGTGTACCAACGAACACTTTATTGACGAACAGTTCAGCAAAAAAGTATCAACCGACTTTATGAAGATGAGCATTGAGTTATTAGACATAATATCTGTGGACACCAAGAACAACACCAGCTTTAGCTACAAAGAATCTGGCTTTATACTATCCGACAAAGTGTATGAACAGAGTGCAGAGGAAGAACTTAAGGTTTATAACGAACATTTGTTGAGGATTTATAAGTCAGACAAAAAAGAAACTGAGAAACTTAAGAAAGAGATGGACGCTATCACCCAAAAACTGAACTTGCGGGCGGACTTGACCTATGAACAAAAACAGAAAATGTGCGAGGTGTTTAACCACAAAAACTCGTTATCTTTATGGGACACCAAACTATCAATCGACCACAAACTCTCCTGCGCGGAGTGTTACATTATCCCGGACAAGAAAACCGACATCCTATCTCAATTCGACAAAGACCAAAGGGGAAAGATAGACAAAACTGTTACGAACCTCACAAAATCGCTGGGTGTGAACGTTTTGGACTTAGGGTTTGACAGGTAATAACAAAAACATAAATTCTTACTTGTATTTAACCCGGTGTTAGAGTTAGAATATTGTTGTTCCAGTCGTACATATCTTTTTATAGAACGAGGTGGAATATGTTTAAGAAACCAAAAGTGTTGTTCGCCGGGTATAAAACCATCCCAAAAGAACTTGAAGAAATTAACGAGTGTTGTCAAACCAAAGCGTCTTCCCTGACAATACCAGGCCGAATTTCATTATCGAACTATGACGTTGTTGTTATCAAAGATAAACGTATAGAGGTAATTAAATCTATAAAACGTTCCGCGAATAATACAGAAATACTGTTAATTATGGATGCCAAACCTTCCAAAATCGAAGAGAAAGAGTTCTACAGTGCTGGGGTGAACAGTATAGTAGTAAAGACTGCAAAACCTGAAGTGTTTAGGGATAAAGTACGAAGAGTGTTGGGTCATGTAGCAAAAATTGAGAACGACAAACCGCATGCAACAGCCGGGAAGTACGAACTCTGGGTGTTCCCAATGGAATTAAAAGTTGGGAGTAAGTATATCCCGCTAAAATATAAAGAATTCCAGTTTTTGTTAATGCTGATGAAAGCGTACCCCAAACTAGCAACCCGACGGGATATGTACGACATTATATGGTGTAAAAAAGAAGTTAAAGGCGGGAAAGAGTTAGACTCTGTTGTTATGCGGTTAAGAAGGAAACTCGGCCCAAACCGCGATATGATAAAGACGGTAGTGAACAAAGGTTATTTTATTGTATAATAAGTAACATACTAACTACTTGACAAACAAAATATTAGTTATATAGAATAAGTTTAGATTAGTTGTATAATCAAATCTACACCGGTCCAGTCGTAAAACGTCAGTGTTAAACGTCGTACCTAAAGTATCTCGGAAGCAGGAAAGGTTTTGTGATGAAAACAAAAAGCCATAATGCTGTTGTACGGGAAAACAGAGGGGTATTATTTTTGTTTGAGTTGAACTTTTTAAGTACTCAGGTGTCTAATATAATGAGCGGGTACGAAAAAGAGTTAAAAAGAATTAGATTAATTTAAGCCAATTGAAAGCGAGAAATTAGTGAAGTCAGGTAGTCGTAATAAAAAGTCAATTATAGATTTACAGTTCTACGGTTCTGCAGTCATTGCTTTAATGATTGTAGTAACACTTGTTTCGTCAGTTTATTGCCAGGAAGTTAGCGATAAAATAATAATTCAATCCCATACTCAACCAATAATGTCTCAGGATCAAAAAATAAAGAGAACCTCAGATTGTATTTTGAAACCTTATCTTAAATACTTTGACATAGGTTTATATTATGGTTTAACTTATGGCATAGATTATTTACTAGCATTGGAAGATCGGAGTGAAACCAAATTTGGATGGAATACGGGAATAGAAAGTGATTTTACTATACTTGACAAAATGAAATTATGTTTTGACATTGGACACACCAAACGATATTTTATTATGAAGAACTATCTTACTGTTTATTCTTTTTATCCAACAATAGAAAGTGAATATACAACTACTTATTTATCTTTAAAATATTCCTTTATTAAAACAACGTCATTTGATTGTTATAATGGGCTAGGTTTTGGGTATTTTTATATTAAAGACACTCCAACTTCAACACTTCCTCTAGGAGGGGGGGAAGAATATTACTTACCACAAACAACATATGAAAAATATGGCTGGCAAGTACTCGTTGGTTTACAATATACAATAGCCCCTCTTTTTATATTGCGTACTGATTTTAAAGTCAGAGGATTAATAGACGGAAGGATTCAGCCATATCTACTAGCATGTCTATCAATAAATTACATTTTATTAAAATAGAAAGGTAAAATTGTGAAAAGAAAATTTATTAATGTTTTCTACTTTGCTGTTCTTATTGCTTTGACGAATACTTCTTTGGTTTTGGGGAATGCCGAGAAATATTTTTATTATGCTAATGGAGAAAAGATTTTTCTTAAAGTATCCTCTGACTATATTGGAGTTAGTTTTAAGAAACAAAGATCTAAAGAAGAAATAAAACAGTGGTTTGAAAAAAAAGGGGTGAAATTTAAGGAGGATACTTTCATCAATGGAATCATTGTATTGGAAAATACCACTTATCCGTCCATAGATGCTTTGGAAAAAGATTTAAGGAAAGATATTTCTATAAAGTTAGTCCACCCTGTTTTATTTGCTAAAAATGAACAATTGTTATTAACAGAAGAATTTTTAGTAAAATTCAAATCGTCAATCTCCGATAGCCATATAGAAAACATAAATAATAGTCATAATATTAAAATAATCAAAAGACCTTCTTATGATAGACCTTATCACACTTTGGCATCTATTGATAGTGATCCGTTAAAGTCACTTGAAATGGCAAATTTATATTATGAGAATGGATTGGTTGAATGGGCGTCTCCAAATTTTCTTACAAAAATTACGTTACATGGAGTCCCAAATGATACATATTTTTCAAATCAATGGTATTTAAATAAAATTAATTATTACATGTCTTTAGGCACAAAAGCTTGGAATCTCCTTAATCCATGTTCTGGTTTTGCTGCGGATGTATTTAGAACTACAACAGGAATTGATTTACAGGATAGAATGTTCGGGAGTTTCGGTTTATCTTTGCCGACAATACTTTATGAAAGTATTAAGCAATACAAATTTTAAGGATAGTATATTATGAAAATGAAAAGTATAATAATTCTATTGATGCTTATATTTTTTCCAATAGTGGGAGGGTACACAATGGGCTTGGAAGAGTCTGTTGCGAATTTTTTGTGGGATTGTATGTGGGGTGTAAGAAAATTATCAAGTGGAATTGTTTCTTATGAGGAACTAGGTTATATGGAGTACATAGTTGAAAATAGCACGGTAGTTATTAGGTCTGATATTATTTATGATCAATTTCTTTATGTAGCTGATTATAAATTTAAAGAACTAATTAAAAATAATGAAAGAAAGTTTATTTTAAGTTATTTTTATAACAAATCACTTGATGGAAAACAAAATTCTGATATAAAAAGTTCAAATTGGGGTTATAGATTGGATATAAAGATAAATAATATTAAAGACAATGACAGGTTTTATTACAAGGATAAAAAAGGATTACATGAAGTTACTAAGGGAACTAAAGAAAGCTGGATACAATATCGCATTAATAGGATAAAATCAAGAGTACCTAATAAATTAAATAAGAAAGATGAAGAGGAGTTTATACAAGAGATGTTAAATGATGTTATAGCTAAATAGGCTCCCCTGAAAAACAGAAAAGTTCTTTGAAAGTCCGACGATAAAGAAGTAGAATATAACCGTTAAAGAGACATAAAAGTGCAAGGAAAAACGCGGAAACCCGCAAAAAAACTTGCACTTGGGAAAACCCGAAAGGCAGGAAGAAAAGTGTCCTACCATAAAAAAGACCGAAAAACCGGAGACTTATTCCAAGAATTGTTTCCTTACGGCGAAAAACTGGATGAACGCAACAAATGTGTGAAACTGTGATCTTCCCCCGAAAAGTGGACACTTTGAATAGACAGTAATGTTCACAGTTTATTAGAAATCCTCTATTATATTGACTCTAACCAATAAATAACCTAAAATACGTTTGACGTTAAGAAATGGATATATGCAACACAAATATTTAGGGCAGATACTTTTGCAGAAACAGGTTATAACACAACCACAGCTCAACCAAGCTTTAGAAGAACAAAAAAGTAGTGGGCTGAGGTTGGGCAGCATATTAATTCAATACAAATGGGCTACTGAAGAACAAATATGCGAAGCTTTATCTGTTCAATTTAATATCCCGTTTGCCAACCTTTCTGATAAACTCATAGATAAATCGGTTGCAGAAAAAATACCGGCAAAGTTTGCGTACCGCCACAAAATTGTGCCGATACAGTTGAAGAACAACGTGTTGACCCTGGCATTGTCCGACCCGTTAAACCTGCAGGCAATAGACGAACACGGATTAGAGTCAGCAGAATATAGTATATTCAGTATTACAATAACCACTTACGCGCCTTCGAGTTATTCTAATGACAGCCTCATGGGCAACAGCGCGGGCCAAAGCGAATCGGCAAACTATTATTGCCAGGGGACAATCGGTGAAGCGGTAACGAATATTTCTGTTAGTACTGCGTATTCATTAAAGTCCGGGTACGAATGGTCAGCTCCTGCGGAAACCGGGACGATTACAGAGAGTTATGAGACAGAAATATGTCATACACCAGTTTCTGACGTAGAAACAATGACGGACACACAGACAATAGTTAACGTGATAAGAGAATACACTGATCACGTACTCAAAGACTTGAACGGTAACATGCTAATCTGTAACAACAGGTGGATAGAATACGACTACGACAACCGTCCCATCAAGGTGGTTACCTCAGACGGAAAAGTCACGGAATACGAGTACGACTATACCGGACAGCGTGTCAAGCAAATCGTAAATGATGGACAAGATGAAACAAAACGCCTGTATATTGGTACAATATATGAAGAGGTGTATATAAACAACGTGGCTACAGACACAATAAAATATATTTATGCTGGAAGTCAGCGAATAGCAATGGATAGCAGCAAGGACGGTCTCCAGTATTTCCACGGTGACCATCTCGGAAGTACGAATTTGATAACGGATTCTTCGGGTGCTGTTGTAAGAACCAATAACTACACGCCATACGGTAACTCGTACGCTAATTCGTCTACCGGTACAAAAGACAATGCGAGAAAATACACCGGACAGATATTAGACGATAATACAGGACTTTACTACTACAATGCCCGTTATTATGACCCGATGTTGTGTAAGTTTGTAACTCCAGACCCAATTGTTTCCGAGCCATTAGACCCGCAGAGCCTAAATAGATATACGTACTGTGGAAATAATCCTGTGAATTATATTGACCCATCCGGGTATGAAACAGTTGTATTTATATATTCAGATAGTTATCCCACCCCTACGTCTTTAAGAGATAAATCTGATTACGACAGTAAAAAAGGAAATCAAGATACCGGTAGTGGAGAAACAGTGTCGAATGAAACCAATTGGGATACTGAGTGGGGAGTAAGTGGTGGAACATCTCAATCAACAATGTTAGAAAAGATAAAGAACGTCACGGAAGTAGGTGGAATTGTATCGAGTATAGGAGAAGTTGGTTCAAAAACTCTGCAAACACGGGGATATCAAAACATATATAACACATGGCAGCAATACCCCGGAGCAAGTGAGAGAATATTTGTTTATTATCCCGGTAAAGGACTCCGCGGGTTTCAAAGTTTCATAAAAACGGCTACAATTGGGAAAGTCGCATCAAGGTTTGGATATGGTTTTACTGGTGTTAGTGCGTGGGTTGATTATCAAAGATTTATGAAAGGTGAAATTACTCAAGAAAGGCTTGAGACAAATTTAGCTATTACAGGAATAGGAATATTTTTTCCATATGTTGGTTTACCATTAAATGTATTTTTTGGGAATCAAATTGAACAAGCATGGACAAATATTAAGTTAGGAATAGGACAAACTGTTAATAATCTGAATGACCCGATGTATATGTTCCAACAAATGTATGGTAAAAATTGGTAAGAAATGAAAACTTTAATTCATTACTTATACTATAAGTTTTATCGTTTTAGTAAATTAATAATGGCACCGGAACCAGAATTGTCTGCCTCAGGAGTATTAGTTCTATTTATCTTCTATCCAACTGCACATTTAATTTACGATATATCAAAAATCTGTTCATTACCCAAAGTTAGTTATTGGATGACAGGAGTTGCGGGTGCTATATCATTTACACTATCAGCAATCTATTTTTTAAGGCATGATCGGTATAAACAAATAATTAAACAGTTTGAAAATGAAGATAGGGATACCAGATATCTCACGGATGCTGTTGTCGTGGTTTTATGGATTCTAATAATTATTTGGATATTCAAGCGATAAGAACCTTTAAAGGATATTTGCAAAATATGATAAACAACGGAACATTGAAGTGAACAATAGAATAAAATTTATAGGTACAATAACAGTAATCCAGTCGTGGGACACAAACGGGGATAATATCAAGTATAAGATAAACTGGGACTGGAGCGACAGTAAGCCAAATCAGGAATATGAAGAAACCGAGTATGTTCCTAACGGCACTGCGGTAGAGGTATCGCATTGCTGGAATGTAACAGAAACAAATTCGTTTATTATTTCAGTCCGTGCTATAGATGAACACGGTGAAGAGTCAGAAGAACAACCGGCGGAAGCGTCGCAGTTTATGATAATTACGCCTTTGACATCAATTCAGTATTCCGAACATCAGTTCTCAGGAAATAGTGCGGAAATAAGCGGGTCATCTAATTATAGCATGAAAGCAACAGTTGGAGAAGCAGTAACGGATATAGTTGCGACATCGAGTTATACGTTAAAATCTGGGTATGAATGGCCGGTTTCACCAGAGAAAGAAGTAACAAGTTGGTTTGAAACACCAACTGGCAGGACATTAGTTTCTGACGTAGAAACAATGACGGATACACAGACAATAGTTAACGTGATAAGAGAATACACTGATCACGTACTCAAAGACTTGAACGGTAACATGCTAATCTGTAACAACAGGTGGATAGAATACGACTACGACAACCGTCCGATAAAGGTAGTAACAGTAGACGGAAAAGTCACGGAATACGAGTATGACTACACGGGTCAACGCGTAAAGCAGATAGTAGACGATGGGACTAACTCTACAAAGCGTGTATATATTGGTACAATATACGAAGAGGTGTATATAAACAACGTGGCGACGGATACTATTAAATATATTTATGCAGGGACACAAAGAATAGCACTAGACAGCACTAAAGACGGTCTCCAGTATTTCCATGGTGATCATCTTGGGAGTACAAATCTTATAACCGATTCCTCAGGAACAGTAGTGCGTACGAACAACTATACGCCTTACGGAAACTCGTATGCTAATTCTTCAACTGGCACAAAAGACAACGCAAGAAAGTACACCGGTCAAATCCTCGACGATACGAGCGGATTGTATTACTACAACGCGCGGTACTATGACCCGATGTTGTGTCAGTTCATAACGCCGGATAATACGTTAAACTTAATGTATAACCCACAGGGATTAAACAGGTATGTGTACTGTTTAAATAATCCAATAAAAAGATTTGATCCCACCGGTCATGCTTTTGAAGGTCCGGAAGAAGAATCTCCGAAAGAACAATATCAAGAAGGTTGGGAGCCTCATTATTTGGATGATGGTTCGGTATTTATGGGGAGCAAATCTAATGCATCATATCTAATTATTGCAGGAATAAACCAAGATTCTACGCAGGAAAGGTACAATAGTATTAAAGAATTTTTTAAAGCACAACAAAAATCTGAATTGTACGATAGAATAGATTTAGTTTTTCCGTACAACGAGGATATGTTTGGTGATATAATCAACGTGATAAAAAATGAATACAATTTAGACACTTCGTGCGACCCATACATAGAACATTTTTCAGATAGGGACTACGATAAAATATTTGTATTCAGCGGCGGTACAGCAGTTTATGATAAATACAGTGACCGATGGACATCATCGGAATCCGTATATAGAATGGGAGCTCCTTTTAGTGAGTACTATAGTAATCAGGGTGAAAGAAATGTAATAAAGGGGAATATGGACTATGTAACAGGATTTAATGGTATAGGAATAGGTATTCCTTTTGGTAACGGAGGTTCTACTGTACAAGGACATTCCTTTGAAGGATATTTGCAATATATGATAAACAAAGGAATATTGAAGTGAAATACAGTAAAGAATTTGTTAGTACAATAACAATAATCATAGTTGCTAGTGCTCTGTTATCTAGTTGTATATCATTTAATAAATACGCAAAGATAGAATTGCTTAAGAACCAACATGGAATGGTTGTCTTCGGGGTATCACTCAGTAAGAATAGTATGTACTTGTTATCTTGTGAAGACTCACCCGGTAATTTACGTAAGATATTGTTGGTTGGAAATTATATGGAAGACGGTAAAATGCAATCTGCACGTATATTGAGGAATCCTAACTTATCCCCCAATGGGAAAGAAGTTGTGTTTATTGATATCTTCAGTGGTTTCAGCGGTTATCCTCAATACATTGTAAAAATGGATATAGCCACGCAAAAACCGCAACAAATAGCTGGTCCAGGAGAATATTTTTTACCTTCATATTCCCCTAAAGGTAATAAAATAGCTTTTGGGGTATATGGTAAAACTGATATAGAACAAGAAAAGTTGGAAATTTATGATTTAAGATCAAATGAGTGTATTCAGTACAATTATAAAATGATTCGAGATCCATCTTGGTCTCTGGATGGAAATGAAATAGTGTTTTCTAGCGGACGAAGTATATGTATTCTTAGCGCAGATTGTAAAAATATGAAAGAGATAAAAGTTGATGGTTTTATTCATTTAAACAGTGGCAAAAAAGGGAAATATGTTACTCTATCTAGTGTTTTTCCAAGCAATATAGTGTTATGGTCACCTAAATTTTCTCCGGATGGGAAAAAGATAGCTTTTACCTATCAAGATGGTAATGAAAACGGTATTTATATAATTGACAGAAACGGCAATTTACTAAAGAAGCTTAACTTAAATACCTATCGTACAGTTGGGATAGATTGGTCACCAGATGGTCAACAAATAGTGTTTGCTGGATATAAAGAAACAACATATACAATGTTAGTAAATATATATTTCCCTGATGGGCTTTATCTAGTTAATATTGAGAGTGGCAAAATTAAATTATTGTTTAAAGACAAAAATATATCGCCATGTAATCCGCAGTGGTGGTCTTTTAAAAGCAACTCATAATACTGATTATGTTTTGGAAGGGAATATAATTACTCCCCCCCCGAAAAAGTGGACACTTTGAAGAGATAGTGTTGACTCCACTCGATAAATAACCTAAAATACTTTTGGCGTTAAGAAATGGATATATGCAACACAAATATTTAGGGCAGATACTTTTACATAAACACGTAGTAACCCAAGTTCAGCTCAACCAAGCGTTAGAAGAACAAAAAACTAGTGGGCTGAGGTTGGGCAGCATATTAATTCAGTACAAATGGGCTACTGAAGAACAAATATGCGAAGCTTTGTCCGCGCAGTTCAATATCCCGTTTACCAATCTTTCTGATAAACTCATAGATAAATCTATCGCAGAAAAAATTCCGGCAAAGTTTGCGTACCGCCACAAAATTGTGCCGATACAGTTGAAGAACAACGTGTTGACCCTGGCATTGTCCGACCCGTTAAACCTGCAGGCAATAGACCAACACGGATTAGAGTCAGCAGAATATAGTATATTCAGTATTACAATAACCACTTACGCGCCTTCGAGTTATTCTAATGACAGCCTCATGGGCAACAGCGCGGGCCAAAGCGAATCGGCAAACTATTA
>JBBAAG010000011.1 GCA_041658405.1 Elusimicrobiota bacterium | reverse complement strand
CCCTTTTTTTGACAATACTTTCGTTATTGCCGATGTCAACGATGTCTTGCCATGATCAATATGCCCGATTGTCCCTACGTTCACATGCGGTTTTGTTCGTTCAAACTTTGCTTTTGCCATTTGCTAACTGCCCCTTCCTAATTTTAATAATAAAAAACATCTTACTTATTATTGTTACCATAACGTTCTAACAACTTAACTACAACTTCTTGCGGTGCCGGACGGTATTCAAAAGGCTCCATATTATAAATCGCCCGGCCTTGAGTCAGTGATCTTAATACCGTAGCATAACCAAATATTTCCGCTAAAGGAACCAAACCCCATACAATCTGCTGACCAGGCTTGGGTTCTAAACTAGTAATTTGTCCGCGCCGAGCGTTTAAGTCTGCCAATGCTTCACCAACATACTCTTCCGGAGTAACAATTTCTATTTTCATTATAGGTTCCAGAATAACGGTCTTAATTTTCTCCATAGCGTTACGGATAGCCAATGATGCAGCCATTTCAAACGCAAACTCTGAAGAATCCACGTCATGGAATGAACCATCGCAGAGCGTAACTTTTACATCAATTATCGGCACACCGATTTTACCGTTAATCTCCAGGCCAATATTCACGCCTTTTTCAATTGCACCAAAATAATCTTCAGGAATACGCCCTTGTCGTATTTCATTCACAAACTGTACACCCTCGCCGCGCGGTAAAGGTTCTACCTTTAACTCAACATGCCCGTATTGTCCGCGCCCGCCGGTTTGACGTATATATTTTCCAGTACACTCAACGATATTCCTAATTGTTTCTTTATATGCCACTTGTGGCCTGCCAACATTGATATTAACGCCGAACTCACGGCGGATACGTTCTATTATAACTTCCAAATGAAGCTCACCCATTCCCGAAATAAGTGTTTGGTTAATCTCAGTATCTTCCCTTATCTTAAAACTAGGATCTTCGTTAGACATTTGTCGCAACGCATTCATAAACTTTTCTTCATCCGCTTTTGTCTGAGGTTCGACCGCCATAAATATCACTGGTTCAGGGAAATGCATAATCTCCAGTAAGTATGGATTCTTTTTTTCACACAACGAATCCCCGGTTGCTGCTGTTTTTAGTCCAATAACACCAACAAGATCTCCCGCGCTTGCGGATGCAATTTCTTCTCTCATATTTGCGTTTATTCTGATTAACCGTGAAATACGGTCTTGTTTCTTACGGGTAGCATTATAAATCGTTTCACCAGCCTTAAGTTCTCCTGAATATATACGAACATAACACAATCTTCCTACGAACGGATCTACCTGAATTTTAAAAACTAACGCGCTAAGGTTTTCCTCTTTCTCGCGTTTAAGTTTACATTCTTCATGTGTATCCGGTTTATGCGCCGTTACCGGAGGTAAATCTTTCCCTGATGGCAGATAATCTACGATACCATCAAGTAAAGGCTGAACCCCTTTATTCTTAAACGATGCGCCGCAGAGTACCGGGAACAACTTGTTTTGTATAGTAGATTTTCTTATCGCATCAAATATTTCGGTTATTTCAACAGTTTTTCCGTGCACATATTTATCCATGATATTTTCATCTACTTCCGCCAATAATTCAAGCATCTGGTCATGATACTTTTTTGCGGAATCAATATATTCCTGAGGTATAGGCATCGTCTGATAACCCAATTTTGGATCTTCCACACTGTCATCCCATGTAAGCGCCCGCATACGAATTAAATCTATGACACCATTAAATTCCGATTCTCTTCCGATAGGTAACTGCAATACCAAAGGTTTTACATGTAACTTCTTTTTAATTTGATCAACTACTTCATAAAAATCACTGCCAGTTCTATCAAGTTTGTTTACAAACACCAACCGCGGAACATTATAACGCGTTGCTTGACGCCAGACAGTTTCCGATTGCGGCTGAACTCCGCCAACACCGCAGAAAATTATTACAGCACCATCAAGAACACGTAAAGACCTCTCAACCTCTACCGTAAAATCAACATGGCCAGGTGTATCAATAATATTTATCTGATGTTCTCTCCAGAAACAAGTCGTTACTGCTGCGGTGATAGTTATTCCGCGTTCCTGTTCCTGTTCCATCCAATCCATTGTGGTATTACCATCATCAACTTTGCCAATACGATGTATCTTTCCTGTATAAAAAAGTAAACGTTCTGTTGTCGTGGTTTTTCCGGCATCTATATGCGCTATTATACCAATATTACGTATACGATCCGTTGATAACGTATTTACGGACTCTATCGACATCCTATTTTTCCCTTTGGGTCTTACAACCGTTGTTTCCATAATCCTCTAATATATATAAACTACCATCTATAATGCGCAAATGCACGGTTTGCTTCCGCCATTTTATGTGTATCTTCGCGTTTCTTAATTACTGAACCTTCCCCGCGCGCGGTTTCCATAATTTCTTCCGCTAATCTTTGATGTATCGGTTTCCCTGTTCTTGCACGCGCATATTGGAGTATCCATCTTACTGCTAAAGTTTCCCCGCGCGCCGGTGTTGCTTCTATCGGCACCTGATATGTCGCACCACCAACTCTGCGCGGTTTTACTTCTAGCATAGGCCGTGCTTTTTCAATCGCGGTATTAAAAACATTTATTGGGTCCTGTTTTGTTTTGTCTTTAATATACTGCATTGCGCGGTAAAATATTTTTTCATATAATGTCTTCTTCCCGCGAAATCCCAGTTTACTTATAACCTTCGAAACCACAATATTGTTGTATACATAGTCCGGTTTCAATTCACGTTTTTCTACTTTTCTGTGATCACGTGGCATAACTTAATTCTTATCTCCTTTTATCATTATGTACTTCATTATTAATTCCCCTAATTTATGTTTCTACGCCGCTGCTTTTGCACCTGCTGCTCCGCCGCCGGCTACACGTTTTGCACCATACTTTGACCGTGCTTGTTTACGATCTTCAACCCCCGCAGCGTCAAGTGTTCCTCGTATAATATGATATCTCACTCCGGGAAGGTCCTTTACACGCCCCCCGCGCACCAGTACTATTGAGTGTTCTTGCAGGTTATGGCCAATACCCGGAATATATGACGTTACTTCAAACCCTGAGACCAATTTTACACGCGCAACTTTGCGTAACGCTGAATTTGGTTTTTTCGGTGTTGTTGTATAAACACGCGTACACACACCCCTGCGCTGTGGGCATGAAACTAATGCCGGCGCTTTTGTTTTAAATTTTACCTTCTGCCGTCCAAACCTTAGCAACTGATTTACTGTTGGCATAATTTGTTATTCTCCTAAATATTTACTTTTCTTTTTTGTTAACGACACTGAAATCACTTAACCCGGTACCCGCTGGTATTAATTTACCGATTACAACATTTTCTTTTAACCCAACCAGGTTATCGTATTCCCCATTGACCGCAGCTTCTGTCAATATCCTTGTTGTTTCCTGGAAACTTGCCGCTGAAATAAACGAATCACTATATAAACTTGCACGGGTAATCCCCAACAATATCGGCTGTGCATCAGCTGGTTTTGCATTAGGATTATTCTTCCGGGCGTTCATATTTTCTTCTTCAAGTTTAGACCTTTTCACAGTTTCGCCTACCAGTAATCCGGTATCTCCACTACGGGTGATACGAACAAACGACAACATTTGGCGGACAACTATTTCTATATGCTTATCATTAATTGAAACACCCTGTAATCTGTACACTTCTTGAATTTCATTCACTAAATGTTCTTGCAACCCCTTCGCCTGAAGAATCCTTAAAATATCGTGAGAATTCACCGCACCGTCGGTAAGCGGTTCGCCTACCGCAATCTTATCTCCTTCGCGGACAACTAAATGTTTGCCCTGCGTAATATCATATTCCCTTTTCATTCCGGTATCTTCATTCGTTATAGTAACTTCCAATAACCCTTTTGATGTCGGGCTTATGTGCACATTACCATCAAGCTCTGAAATTATTGCCGGACTTTTAGGTTTCCGCGCTTCAAAAAGTTCAACTACTCTTGGTAATCCGCCTGTGATATCTTTTGTCTTTGATACTTCCAACGGCGTTTTTGCCAACATCTCTCCAACTTTCGCTTTTGTTAGGTTCTTACATAACAGATATGTATCCACTGGTAACACATAAGTCGGGGGAAATGCTTTTTTTAATTCCGCTTTTTGCTCAGCAGCAATTTCCTTCTCATCTTCCAACTCTTTCAAAAGATCTACAAGAACACGATAATCCTGGATAGCCTTATCTGTGATTTCGTCTTTATCAATCTTCTGCGCAAACTTCTGCGTAAGATCTATCAATTCATTTACACGTTTTACTGTTTTCTCTTTTGTTACAGACTGCTCTATCTTAACAAGCAGTTTTGAAATATGCTGAAAACGTTCCGGTATCAATACTTCAACCCGCGGGTTCAAATCTTCAATTCGATGCTGCACAATCCTGCGTTCCGTAGAACCTGTGACTTTATTGAATTCAACCTGTAACGTTTTTCCTTCTTCCACATCTTCTAGGGTAATCCATCCTTCGTATTCACTGATGATCGGTAATGCGTGAGGATCAAATTCTGCTAATACTACACCCGCTTCAACCACCTGCCCGTCATTAACATTAATTTTTGCTCCGTAAGGTATCTGGTGATGGTCACGTTTTGACTCTTTACTTGCATCAATAACACTGATGACCATATTGCGGTTAAGATTGACAATAAATCCTTCATCAGTTTTTACTAATAAATCGTTATTGCAATTATTGAATCTTACTGCTCCGGGCCTTACAGATTTCGCACTGGTACGCTGCACCACACGCGCGGCAGTACCACCAACGTGAAACGTACGCAAAGTTAACTGCGTTCCAGGTTCACCTATTGACTGCGCTGCAATGATACCAACCGCTTCGCCTACTTCAATCAACTTGTTTGTAGTAAGATTTATGCCATAACACTTTGCGCATACACCGTGTTTTGCTTCACAATTCAAGACAGAACGTATACGTATAGACTCAATCCCAGCTTCTGCAACTTTCTTTGCCTGGTCAGGTGAAATAATATCGCCGGCTTTTATAATTGTAGTGTCTTCGATAGGGTCAGCAACATTATCTAACGCCACGCGGCCGTTTATGCGTTCTTCAAGTGTTTCAATAATATCATCACCACTACGTAACGTGGTAATACGTATACCATTAATTGTCCCGCAATCAGGTTCTGTTATAACAATATCATGTGATACGTCTACGAGTTTACGCGTGAGATACCCTGCTTCTGCAGTTTTTAACGCCGTATCCGCTAATCCTTTACGCCCGCCATGCGCGGATATAAAATATTCAAGCACAGTCAATCCTTCACGGAAATTTGACTTCACAGGAGATTCAATGATTTCCCCCATCTGTCCGGTAAGTTTACGGGCTGGACGGGTCATCAACCCGCGCATACCACACAACTGCCGTGTTTGTTCTGAACCGCCACGCGCACCGGAACGCGCCATCATTAAGATTGAGTTAAACTTCGGAGTACCAATCACGTGAGGCTTATTATCATTTACTTCCATAGCTTTGAATACACCGTCGGTAACTCTTTCGGTCACGTGTGTCCAGATATCAACAATTTTGTTATAACGTTCTAAATCCGTGATAGCACCTTTTCTTGCCTGTTCTGTAACTGATTTAACATCGTGTTCCGCTATAACCAACAATTTTTCTTTTATCTCAGGTATGTTCATATCAGTGACCGAAATTGACAACCCTGAACCTGTTGCATACTTGAACCCGAGTTTCTTAAGATCATCCAAAACTTCAGCTGTGCGATATAAACCAAGTTCTTTATAACACAATTTTACGAGATCCGCTAAGTCACGTTTATTTATTGTGCGGTTGATATACCGCATTTCCTTAGGTAAGTAATTATTAAATATTACACGCCCTACTGTAGTAAAGTTTTTCCAGTTTTTAATATTTTCTTTTTTTGACCACTGCTCCGGTTTCATCTCCGGTTCTTGTATAAAACCCAAAATTCTACCGCTTGCCAAGGGTACGTGTGCAACCTTTATTCTCGCATGAAAATCAAGGATACCTGAATGATATGCAGTCAATACATCCTCTTCATCAGAAAAAACCTTGCCTTCGCCTTCAACATTAAGTTTTTCTTTTGTAAGGTAATGCAATCCCAACACAATATCCTGTGTATGTGTAGCCAACGGCCTACCTGACGCAGGAGACATTATATTATATGGCGCCCATAAGAGGAACCGCGATTCCAATTGTGTCTCCAAAGATAACGGTACATGCACCGCCATTTGGTCACCATCAAAATCAGCATTAAATGCCGCACAAGTAAGCGGATGTAACTGAATAGCTTTACCTTCCACCAGTACCGGCTCAAACGCTTGGATACTCAACCTATGCAAAGTCGGTGCACGATTAAGCAGTATAGGATATTGACGCGTGATAGCCTCTAATATATCCCAAACTTCCGGTGTGGTATGCTCAAGCATACGCTTCGCTGCTTTCAATGTAACCTTATGTAATTGTATGAGTTCACGTAAAATAAACGGTTTGAACAGTTCAAGCGCCATTTCTTTTGGCAACCCGCATTGATGAAGTTTAAGGTTAGGTCCAACAACTACTACCGCGCGGCCGGAATAATCCACACGTTTACCAAGTAAATTTTGACGGAACCGACCCTGTTTTCCTTTTAATACATCAGAGAAAGATTTTAACGGCCTTCCGCCAGCACCGGTTACCACTCTTCCCCTGGTACCATTCTCTATCAACGCATCTACAGCTTCCTGCAGTAACCGTTTCTCATTATGAATCATCACTTCGGGCGCTTTCAACCCTATCATATGACGCAAACGATTATTACGGTTAATTATCCTGCGGTACAAATCGTTTAGGTCAGAAGACGCAAATCGCCCTCCTTCCAACGGTACCAATGGGCGCAAGCCCGGAGGTAGTACAGGCAAAACTGTCATTATCATGTATCTCGGATTATTGGCATCCTTCGATGAGATAAAAGAATTTATCAAACGTACAATACGCATTACTTCAACTAATGAGTTGTCAGATAACGGCGGCATAGCGCGTTGACGGTTATGTGATTCATTACGCGCATTCCATTCACGAGTCCACCATCCCTGCGCAAACCACATTATTAACTCAACATATTTCGTGAATTCCGCATTTTTAATTTCTATAATCTTTTTACTTAAAGATTCTTGTAATTCTTCCCTCTGTTTACTTTCCTTCTTTTTTGAACGACGGTCAAACCTTGACGGTATAACTATTTCTTTCACCACTTTTTGTAATTCCACCGCCAATTTTTCGCTGCTAATTAGTTGTATTAATTCATTTTTATCTTTATTAAATTCTGCCGGGCCGATTGAATCGCGGATATATTTTTTCAACAATAACACAAAAAATTTATACCACAAATAATCATCAGACGCGCTCTTTATCTCCGCTGCGGTCATATAAATATCGCGTTCCAGTTCAAGGTCCATTCTTGCAAGAAGTTCATGAATAGCACCTGCGCCGGTTCCGACAGTAGCTTCTGGATCTAACTCATCTTTATTAGATCTTGAGCGTTCCCAATTATACTCAACCAGCAATTCATGGATTGATGTTTTTTGTAAAATACTATACTGATCATTTGAAATCTGTTGATACTTTAAACACGGAATCCTAATGGCAGACTGTCCAGTGCTATCACCGCTATTTACAACTGCTTCACAGAACTTGCCTTTAGAATCAACTAAATTATTGAGCAACACTCTTTGCTGATAATACACAACTTTTTCGACATTACGCTGCCCGATGTCTAACAACAAGCCAAGTTTAGAAGGAAGTTTTTTCCAGAACCATATATGCGCAACAGGAACTGCAAGTTCTATATGCCCCATTCTTTCCCGGCGGACACGCGATTCAGTGACTTCAACTCCACAACGGTCACAAATAATCCCTTTGTGACGAATATACTTATACTTACCGCAATTACACTCCCAGTCCCGTACAGGACCGAATATGCGTTCACAGAACAATCCATCCCGTTCAGGTTTAAACGTACGATAGTTAATTGTTTCCGCTTTTTTTACTTCTCCATACGACCAATCACGTATATGCTGCGGAGACGCAAGTGTTATCCTCACATGATCAAAATTATTATAATTCGGGACCGGCACCTGGTGACGGTACTTCTGTTGCATCAAAGGAACGGTTGGCTCTTTTACGCGTATTGTCACTTTTTCATTACCCCCGTTTATATTTTCTTTATCTTTTCCGGTTTTTTTGTATCTTCACTATTTAAGAGTTGCATATTCAATCCTAACGCTTTAAGTTCGTTAACCAACACCTTGAACGATTCCGGTACGCCCCGGTGTGACAAGGATTCTCCCTTAATAATAGATTCGTAAATCTTAGTCCGTCCGGACACATCGTCACTTTTTACAGTAAGGAATTCCTGTAGTAAATGACTTGCACCGTAACCTTCAAGCGCCCATACTTCCATTTCACCGAATCTCTGTCCTCCGAACTGCGCTTTACCTCCAAGAGGTTGACGGGTCACTAAAGAATATGGCCCAGTTGCACGCGCATGTATTTTATCTTCTGCTAAATGTACGAGTTTCATAATGTACATATATCCAATTGTAATCTTTTCCTGAAATGGTTCACCCGTACGGCCGTCATATAATTGTATCCGGCAATCGTCAGTTGGCAGATATTTTTCAGGAATACCCTTTTTCTTGAGTTCAGTTTTAGCTTTTGCAATCCATTCATGTATATACTTTTCATTAGCCCCTGAAAACACAGGACATGCAAACTTTGCATCAAGCATATGTGCCGCCCAACCAAGCATTGTTTCAAGTAACTGCCCGACATTCATACGTGATGGAACAGACAACGGAGACAACACAACATCAATCGGTGTACCATCAGGAAGGTACGGCATATCCGCTTCCGGCACAATTCTCGCGATAACACCTTTGTTCCCGTGACGTCCAGCTATTTTATCACCAACCTGCACTTTTCTGCGACTAGCAACATATATTCTTACTATTTCCTTAACATTCATCGTTCCTATACCACTCTTATTCATATAAGAACATGCGTGACGCACTGCTTCAGAAGTCAACGACAACTTATTGCTTTCAAACTCCTCCTGTAAACAGAAAAATTCTAGTCTTAAGTCATGTATTAACTTAATAGGATCATCTCTCACTATTTCTTCGCGAGTAACCAAATATTCCCTTAACTTATTGACGGTATCTTTTTCACGCTTACCGCCCTTAATTTTTTGTATTAACTCTTTCAAGGTACTATCTACCTGGTTAGCTTTATACGCATCAAGATCCTTGTTTACCTCATCATTTTTACCAGAAGTTTTATCATTCCTGAAAGTATCAATAATATCCTTTGCAATTGGTACCGGGGTTTTAGTAAACAGTTCCGCATATGTTTTAGAAGAATATTTTTTCATCAACGGCGTAACTTTCTCTTCTAAACCCTCAACATTCTCTAGTGTAAAAACTCTCTCATTCAAATTGCTGTCAAGAATGACATTAATAAAAAACTCAATCTTGCGAAAATCCCGTTCAAACAGTTCTGTCACTATCCCGGTTTGTTTTTTAAGTTCCTGCGGTGATGTTTTATACTGATCTTTCAATTGTTCTAAAATTAAACACAACTTATTTGCTTCGTATGTTGTTATTAATGCGAATACTTCAATAAATTCTTCTATCCTGTGCTTAACATCTTTCGTATTTTCGATATCACTGCGTTTAAACCTACGTGCTTCAATAACTTTTCCCCGAGTGCCAGCAGGAACTTTTAAAGATACGTCAATCACGTCTTCAGCTTTCTTACCGAATATCACACGGAGTAACCGTTCTTCCGGAGTTACCTGCTGCTCCGCCCGTGGTTGAACTTTACCAATTAAAATACTGCCGGGTTCTACTGCTGCACCAAGACGGATAACACCTTCTTCATCCAGGTTTGCCAAGTCTTCCGCGCTAGTATGTGGAATATCACGTGTAACTTCTTCCGGCCCAAGTTTGGTCTCCCGAACTTCTGTAACAAATTCTTTTATATGAACTGAAGTTAGAATATCTTCTTTTACAACTCTTTGACTAATAATAACAGCGTCTTCGAAGTTATACCCTTCCCACGGCATGAATGCAACCAATAAGTTCCGCCCTAACGCAAGTTCACCATTATTGGTACATGGCCCATCAGCAATTATCTGCCCGGTTTTTACTGTATCACCCACAGAAACCGAAGGTATCTGGTTCAGGCATGTATCCTGGTTTGACGGTAAGTATTTTTTGAGGTCATAAGTATCATAAACATTCTTATCTGCATTCCAAACAATTATTCTATTAGCTGTTACGCTTATTACTTCACCTGAATTCCTTGCTACTATGACCGAACCGGAATCTTTCGCAACTTTTTGTTCAATACCAGTTCCTACTAACGGCGATTCGGTATTTACCAGCGCAACTGACTGGCGTTGCATATTTGAGCCCATCAATGCACGGTTAACGTCATCATGTTCCAAAAACGGAATCAGTGCTGCGGAAATACTTACCACCTGTAACGGCGAGATATCCATATACTTTATTTCAACCGGATCAACAAATGGGAAGTCACCGCGGTAACGGCAGCTGATCAAATTTCCTACCGGAAGCCTATTATTGTTGTCAACTGGTGTATTTGCCTGCGCGATTTTGTATTCGTCTTCACGATCGGCAGTTAAGTATTCCATTTCCTGTGTTACTTTACTGTTCTCAACCTTGCGATATGGCGTTTCGATTAATCCATAATTATTAATCCTCGCGTGACAAGCTAAGGACGTTATTAACCCGATGTTCGCGCCTTCAGGTGTTTCAATCGGGCATATACGCCCATAATGAGTGTGGTGTACATCACGTACTTCAAACCCTGCGCGTTTACGGTTTAATCCACCGGGCCCTAAAGCTGACAGACGCCGTTTATGCGTAAGTTCTGATAATGGATTGGTTTGATCCATAAACTGTGATAGTTGGGATGTACCAAAAAAGCCTTGAACAAAATTGCCAATTGATTTAGCGTTGATTAACGTCCGTGGAGTAACAATATTTTTGTCTTGCACATTATTCAAACGCCCGACAATTCTTACTAACCCGATCCTTATTTGGTTTTCCAACAACTCGCCGACTGAACGCACACGGCGGTTGCCCAGATGGTCAATATCATCTGTGCTGCGATACAAATCTTCGAGCTGCATTGTATTTTCATTTTCTTTTCCCGGTAAAGCCAAGTTGATATTATTATTTAAATTGAGCAGATACTGAATTGTTACGACAATATCTTCGATAGACAACACGCGGTTTTTCGAAATATCTTCTTTTACATCTTCTTTCTTATAATCGTCTTTACTGATGCACTTATTTGCCAGTAAATCATTAACATCTTTTTCGCCTAGCGGGCTCTTCCACCAATCTAATTGCTCAAGTTCAACCTTCAACCCGTTTGTAGCTTCTTTTGGATCGAATACTCCCACAAAACTACGAAAATGTTCCGGAATATCAAACGGATTATATGTTTTGTACTTACGTTTAAAAAATTCGCCGTATATACGCCTTAACTTTTTGTTTATCTTATACCGACCGATTGGACTCAAGTCATACCGGCGGGGTTTAAGGATAAGATCTTCAACAAATGATGTTACCTTACTGCTTGCAAAATTCATAGATTTTGTCTGGATTTGATAAATCTTTAACACCGCTTGTTTGCTTTTGGGTATACTAATCTTTATTTTAGTTAAACCCAGCTCACGACATTTGTCATACACTTTTTTATAGTTATGACTACTCTCCTGCTTATCATTAATTTTGGTACCTTTATCAAAAACTACTTCACCTGTTTTTTTATCTACAATATCTTCTATAAGACAACTTTCAACCATTTCCTGTGAACTACGGCGGGTAAGGTCAAACGCTGTCGTTTTTTCATATTCTTTATCTTTTGCCAACGTGTCATGGATAACCATATTTTTCTTGTTCGTTTTAACAAAAGAGACTCCAGTTATTCCATGCTGCTTCAGGGTATCAACAAATTTTTCAACATTTTCTTTATCCAAATGAAAATTAGCTTCATATAACGGTTCTGTAAAAAGTTTACCTTTTTTATCAGATTCAAAAATATCTTTTGCCAAAATCCTGCCGATAAGTTCTTGCGGATTTATTGTAGATACATTAACAGTTTCCAAAGTATAAAAGATTTTTAGAATGTCTTCATTTTTTTCTAACCCTAATGCGCGTAAGATCATTGTCGCTGGGATCTTTTTCTTGCGGTCAAGTTTAGCAAATAATACGTTCTCAATGTCAAACTCGAACTCAACCCACGCACCGCGGTATGGAATCAAACGCGCAGCAAATAATCTTTTTCCATAAGAAGACAACTGTTTTTCTTCACTTTCCTCAAAAATAACGCCGGGAGAACGGTGTAACTGACTTACTATTATACGTTCATACCCGTTAATCACAAATGTTGCATTATCCGTCATCTTGGGAAGTTCGCATATAGGAACTTCTTGTGTCAATACAAGTTCAGGTTTTTTATCTTTACTGTTAACCGCTATTTTTAACAGCCGAAAATTCGCTTTAATTGCGATTTCATAAGTTTCATCACGCACAAGTGATTCAAGATAGTCATACTTAGGTTTGTAGACGGTATAATTAAGAAACTGCAGTACCCATGTATATGTACCGTCATCAGATTCAAAATGCAAACTTTCTAAACCGTTTTCTTTTACAAAATCGTCTTTTCTATAATCCCCGAAAATGTCAATAAAAACGGACTGCAGCCCCTGGTTTTTCCTTGCCTCAGGGACTACATCAGCCTGTAAAAAACTGTCATATGACGCTTTCTGTAATTCCACCAAGTTTGGCAGTTCTTTTTCCTTAAAGTTATGATCTCCTAAGACTATTCTTTCTGACATATTGTTTATAATTAAACCTCGTAAATATTAGATTTCCGCATAATCAAAGATGCTAAAAAAATTACGCAACCGATCTTTTCGCTAAACTTACAAACGGTTGTCTTAAGGTTATTTAATTTCAACTGTTGCACCGGCTTCCGTAAGTTTTTTCTTAAGCTCTTCAGCTTGATCCTTCGGAATGCCTTCTTTTATGGCCTTCGGAGCACCATCAACTAAATCTTTTGCTTCCTTCAACCCTAAACCGGTAATCTCGCGGACAGCTTTGATTACTTGAATTTTTTGCGCACCGGCATTCGTAAGAACAACGCTAAAGTCCGTTTTTTCTTCCGCTACTGCCGCGCCACCCGCTGCTGCTCCCGCTGCCGGGGCTGCCATCATTGCACCCATCGCCGGTATATTAAACTTTTCCTGCAAAGTTTTCACCAGGTCAACGAGTTCAATTACTGACAATCCAGAGATTGCTTCTACAATTGCGTCTTTACCAAGTTTTTCCGTCATTTTCCACCTCCACAAAATTTATAATTTACATTCCATATACAAAACTAATTACTTTTTTCGTTCTTACTGCGGTATTCCAAACTCTGTACAACCTGCATTACAGGCGCATTTAATACGTAAGTCAACTGGAACAACAAGCTGTTGAACACTCCTGTTATCGAACCGTACAATGCCTGTTTCGACGGTATTTTTGCTAGTTCGCCGATATCTTTTAATGTCAACGACTGACCTTCGGTATAACCACTGTGCATCTTAAATTTATCATGTTCTTTGCTGTAACTCGCGAGAAGTTTGCATACTTCAGTTACGTTGTCATCATAACAAAACACTATACCGGTAGGTGCACTAAATACCTTCTCGGGTTCCTGTATATTTTTTTTCTTTAATACAATTTTTGTTAACGTATGTTTTGTAACCTTGTACTCTGCGCTTAACGTCCTCAATTTTACACGCAGATCGTACATCTCAGACACTTTCATACCTTTGTAATGTGCAAAAAACAAACTCTTACTCTTACCAAGCTTGTCTTCTAATTCAAGTACTAATCTTTCTTTGTCTTGTTTTCTTAACATAATTGTTTTTCCTAAAATCCCGCCCTTATCCCTATATTTACCGACGTTTCCGTTCCAAACTCAATTTCTGTTATAACACTCATTCTTTTAGCGATAATAGCATCCAAACCTATAAATCCCGACAACATTGACATTGTAGTGTCCGCAGTTTTATTCACCGTTTCAAATTTTCCGGTTATTGCAGATACTACAATTCCAATTCTTGGTTCTATATATCTATTAACTTTCTTACTGACAACCAAAGCCGTTTCTATCCCAGTTGAATGATATAAAGCTTTGATATCAAACGTTTGGTTTTCAACCTTCAATTTGTCAGTGCTAAACCATTCTGCAAATACTTTAATGTCTACCGCAAGCGCAGGAGAAGCTATTGTATCCGGCATCAAACCATATTTTACGCCGATACTTCCAGCAAACGCATTAACTTTAACTCCTTCCGACGCATAGTTGTATGTAAGTGTTGTTGAATTTATGACAAAACCCGAATTCCCAACACCTGACTGTAAATACAACTCTATCCGCGGTTTCTTATAATACGCAATCCGCACTGCTGTGTTGTTACGATTCATTTCTGAATTAAACACATTCCCCGCGATTTTTATTTCTTGCCTAGAATCTTTTATGTTATAACCGAATGACGCTAATATTTTTTCATCACGTATAACATTAGCTGTCCCAACCATTTCAGACAACAGTACTGTACATTGCGTTAGTATAGTTAATAGTATAATAACCAAGACGCGCGATTGCAGTTTGTTCACATACTTTTTTAAAATACACCTTTTTTAGAGATGAGAATATTTAAAAAACCCTGGCAGCGACCTACTCTCCCGCCTCACTACGAAGACAGTACCATCGGCCCTAGTAGGCTTAACTACCAGGTTCGGAATGGAGCTGGGTGTTTCCCTACTGGAATAACCACCAGGATTTTTTATTTAGTTAGTAAAACAAGTATTGTTTACTTCATCATAGCAGATACTTTATTAATTCTTGTTTAATGTTATAAATTGTATTCAAAGGTCAATGTTGTAGAAGATCAAAAGATGTGGCCAAGGCACACGGTCGATTAGTATCTCTTGGCTCAATCCTTCACAGAACTTACACCTGAGACCTATATACCCAGTAGTCTTCTGGGGACCTTTAGTCCCGGTTCAACACCGGGAAGGGAAACCTTGTTTTAGGGTGGGCTTCCCGCTTAGATGCTTTCAGCGGTTATCCCTTCCGCACATAGCTACCCAGCAATGCTCCTGGCGGAACAACTGGTACACCAGAGGTGCGTCCGTCCTGATCCTCTCGTACTAAGGACAGGACCCTTCAAGTTTCCTACACCCACAGTAGATAGGGACCGTACTGTCTCACGACGTACTGAACCCAGCTCACGTACCGCTTTAATTGGCGAACAGCCAAACCCTTGGGACCTGCTTCAGCCCCAGGATGCGATGAGCCGACATCGAGGTGCCAAACCGGGCCGTCGATATGGACTCTCGGGCCCGATAAGCCTGTTATCCCCGGGGTAGCTTTTATCCGTTGAGCGATGGCCTTTCCACACAGAACCACCGGATCACTAGACCCAACTTTCGTTTCTGCTCGACCTGTCGGTCTCGCAGTCAAGCTCCCTTCTGCTCTTACACTCGACGTCCGACTTTTATTCGGACTGAGGGAACCTTATGGGCGCCTCCGTTACATTTTAGGAGGCAACCGCCCCAGTTAAACTGCCCGCCTCACTCTGTCTCTCTGCTTGATTCAAAACATAAGATTAGAATCAAAAGACAACCAGGGTGGTATTTCAACGTTGGCTCAGTCCCAGCCAGAACCAGGACTTCAAAGCCTCCCACCTATCCTACGCAGGTTATCCCCTAATTCAAAGTAAAGTTACAGTAAAGCTCCACGGGGTCTTTCCGTCCCACTGCGGGTAGTAAGCGTCTTCACTTACAGCACAATTTCGCCGAGCCTCTCGTTGAGACAGCGCTTCTTTTGTTACGCCATTCGTGCAGGTCGGAACTTACCCGACAAGGAATTTCGCTACCTTAGGACCGTTATAGTTACGGCCGCCGTTTACTGGGGCTTAGGTTCAGAGCTTCGCCTTGCGGCTAACCCCTCTCCGTAACCTTCCAGCACCGGGCAGGCGTCAGACCCTATACTTCAACTTGCGTTTTAAGCAGAGTCCTGTGTTTTTGTTAAACAGTCACAAAAGCCAATTCACTGCGCCCCGACCGAAGTCGGGGACCCCTTCTTCCGAAGTTACGGGGCAATTTTGCCGAGTTCCTTAACGAGAGTTACCTCGCGCGCCTTAGGATATTCACCCCACCTACCTGTGTTGGTCTGCGGTACGGTCAACCGGACAACTCTCGAAACAGGTTTTTCTTGGTACCAGAATCTACTACTTCTCCTGTCTTACGACAGAATCGTATTCTTCCGCCTCGCGACGGAATTAAACCCCAACAACCAATGTGGGGATAGTACAATCTAATACATTCCTGCTCGATGATAACGTTGCCCAGATGGTAGCCGAATATTAACGGCATGTCCTTCGCGTACGCCTTTCGGCCTCGGCTTAGGACCGACTAACCCTGAGCTGACGAACATTGCTCTAGGAAACCTTAGGTTTTCGGCGATCCGGATTCTCACCGGATTTATCGCTACTCATTCCGACTTCCTCGCTTCTGATCCATCCAGCATTCCTTACGGTATACCTTCAACTAGATCAGAACGCTCCCCTACCACTCTTAGCTAAAAGCTAAAAATCCATTGTTTCGGTAATAGGTTTTAGTCCCGGCCATTTTCGGCGCAGAACTACTTGACCAGTGAGCTGTTACGCACTCTTTAAATGAATGGCTGCTTCTAAGCCAACATCCTGGCTGTCTAAGTGGTTCCACATCCTTTAGCACTTAACCTATATTTAGGGACCTTAACAGATGGTCTGGGCTGTTTCCCTTTCGCGCATGAAGCTTATCCCTCACGCACTGACTCCAGTACTCTTACCTAACAGCATTCGGAGTTTGGTTGGATTTGCGGTCCGGGTTACGAACCACTAGTCCATCCAGTGCTCTATCACCATTAAGAAACATACTGGGCTAGTCCTAAAACTATTTCGGGGAGAACCAGCTATAACCAAGTTAGATTGGCCTTTCACCCCTATACCCAACTCATCTAAAGTTTTTGCAACAACAATTAGTTCGGGCCTCCCCCCGAGTTCAATCGGGGTTCACCCTGGCCAGGCATAGATCACTTGGTTTCGGGTCTAACGACACAAATTAATCGCCCTATTAAGACTTGCTTTCGCTTCGGCTTCTTCCGTTACGTAAATAACAGAATTAACCTTACTTGTGTCGATAACTCGCCGGATCATTCTTCAACAGGCACATCGTCGCTCATTCTCCAACTTACGCTGGAGCATAGAGCTTCGACTGATTGTAGACACACAGTTTCAGGTTCTTTTCACTCCCCGTCAGGGGTTCTTTTCACCTTTCCTTCACAGTACTAGTTCACTATCGGTCAGAAGTACATATTTAGCCTTAGCCAGTGGTCTGGCCGGATTCTTGCCGGATTCCACGTGTCCGACAGTACTCGGGACAAATCGCGAAAAGAGCTTTTTCTTTCGGTTACAGGACTTTCACCTTCTTTGGTCAACCTTTCCAGGCTGTTCACCTAAAAAAAACTTTTGTAACTTTTCCTCGCGGAAGAGACCGCGAACCAACTCATCCCACAACACCAGCAATAACACGTTCCACTTTCGCAGAACGACTCTCTTGTCATAGCCATTACTGGTTTAGGCTTCTCCCCGTTCGCTCGCCACTACTTAGGGAATAAATGTCTTTTTATTTTCCACCGGGTACTAAGATGTTTCAGTTCCCCGGGTTTGCTTCGTAACGCTATGTATTCACGCTACGATTTCACGGCTTTCACCGTGAAGAGTTGCCTCATTCGGAAACTCCCGGATCAAAGGTTGTTTGCACCTCACCGGGACTTATCGCAGCTTACCACGTCCTTCATCGCTGACTTCTGCCAAGGCATCCTCTGTGCGCCCTTCATAACTTGACCACATCATTTCATCTTCCTAAAAACAGACGCTTACAACTTATAACACCTTAACATTACTAACTATTAACTAACATTTTCAAAGAACAAATTAGTTTATATATAGAAACTAATTAATATCAAAAACTTATTCATTCAACATGGAGGCGACCGGAGTTGAACCGGCGACCTTCTGGTTGCAAACCAGACGCTCTCCCAATTGAGCTACGCCCCCAAGTAGTTAAGCAACTCCCAAGAACTCGCAAGACCTGGGCGATCCAGGACTTGCACCCGGGACCTCACGCTTATCAGGCGTGTGCTCTATCTACCTGAGCTAATCGCCCGTCACTATTAAAAGAGCATTTTTTAAAAGACAAAACAAATTTCTGTCATTTCAAAAAAACAAATGACGTAGGCGTTTTAATACCTGAGAACTTTATTTAACCTATCCAACGTCAGGAAAAAGATACCGGACATTGTTTCACCTTACTATCGATCTAAGAGATCTTTCTCCTTAGAAAGGAGGTGATCCAGCCGCACGTTCCCGTACGGCTACCTTGTTACGACTTCACCCCAATTACCAGTCATAACTTGGGCCTCTAAAAGAGGACTTCTGTTACACCTGACTTTCGTGGTGTGACGGGCGGTGTGTACAAGGCCCGGGAACGTATTCACCGCTGCCTGCTGATCAGCGATTACTAGCAATTCCGCCTTCACGTGAGCGAATTTCAGCCCACGATCTGAACTGAGGCCGATTTTTTGAGTTTTGCTCCGCCTTACGGTTTCGCTTCTCATTGTATCGGCCATTGTAGCACGTGTGTAGCCCTGGACATAAAGGCCATGCTGATTTGACGTCATCCCCACCTTCCTCCCCGTTATCCGGGGCAGTTTCTTAAGAGTGCTTCCGACGAATCGGAGTGGCAACATAAGATAAGGGTTGCGCTCGTTGCGGGACTTAACCCAACATCTCACGACACGAGCTGACGACAACCATGCAGCACCTCTGTTAGCTCCCTTGCGGGTCTCCCAATGTTTCTACCGAGATACCACTAACAGTTCAAGCCCAGGTAAGGTTCTTCGCGTTGCGTCGAATTGAACCACATGCTCCACTGCTTGTGCGGGCCCCCGTCAATTCCTTTGAGTTTCAACCTTGCGGCCGTACTTCCCAGGTGGCTTACTTAACGCGTTAGCTCCGGCACGGCAGGGGTCGACACCCACCATACCAAGTAAGCACCATTTACAGCTAGGACTACCAGGGTATCTAATCCTGTTTGCTCCCCTAGCCTTCGTGACTCAGTGTCAGTAATGGTCCAGAGATTCGCCTTCGCCATCGGTGTTCCTCCTGATATCTACGCATTTCACCGCTACACCAGGAATTCCAATCTCCCCTCCCACACTCAAGAAAGAAAGTTTCGCTAGACTGCCCTAAGTTAAGCTTAGGGATTTCACCAGCGACTATTCTTCCCACCTGCTCACTCTTTACACCCAGTAAATCCGAGTAACGTTTGCCCCCTACGTATTACCGCGGCTGCTGGCACGTAGTTAGCCGGGGCTTTTTCTGAGAGTACCGTCAACCTTGACAAGCAAGGGTTTCGTCCCCTCTAAAAGAAGTTTACATTCCGAAGAACTTCATCCTTCACGCGGCGTCGCTGCGTCAGGCTTTCGCCCATTGCGCAAAATTCCTCACTGCTGCCTCCCGTAGGAGTATGGACCGTGTCTCAGTTCCATTGTGTCCCAAAAACCTCTCAGTCGGGATATCCGTCATAGGCTTGGTAGGCCATTACCCTACCAACAACCTGATAGACCACAGACCCATCTCTAAGCCCGGTTAGGGATTTCATTGTAACGAATTTCACATTACAACGGTATAGGGTATTAGCTCCGGTTTCCCGGGGTTATCCCCTTCTTAGAGGAAGGTTATCCATGTGTTACTCACCCGTTTGCCGCTATTTCACGAACTCCTTGGGGTTACCCCCTTGGATTTCGTAAAACCGCACGACTTGCATGTGTTAAGCACGCCGCCAACGTTCACTCTGAGCCAGGATCAAACCCTCCATAAAAAATATATGTAAGGTTATTACCTAAAAACAACACTTACGTAACAAACTACTATTGTTAAGCAAGGTGAAACAAATCCGGCATCTATTACCTAGAACGCCGAATAGGTTTACTGAATAAAGACTCAAATATTGAACAGTTTTCAAAGAACACAACTCCTATTTGAGAGAGCGTAAACTCCACTATCTCTCTTAGGAGGTTATAATTCAAACTATATTAAAGTTTTAAACTACTTTATACATTATTAAACAAAAGCACTTATTTTGTCAAGCACAATTTTAAAATATTTTTTTAATCACCGCGCCCGCGCATAAAATATGCACGACAAATCCCAAGCCAAGCATCTAATAAATATTTTACTTTTTATTCTTCTGCGCAAAATTCAAAAACACTTTTGTTGTTAATCCCAGCGCCACTACCGAATTTTTTCGTGATGCATAACCCCATACATTAACCTGCATTTTTTTTCCGAGATACGCTTCTTCATCCGGCACGTTTAGTTCGATCTCCGTTCCACCAGACTTTCCCGGTAGAACTGTTAATGCAGTGGTACTTACTTTAACCCACGAAGTATCAGTAACAGGCTCATACCCAGCTTTTATGCTTTGTGGTACGACCACCATAAACCTTACTGTGACAGTATCCTGGCTAAGATTGTATATATCAAACTTCTTCCCGACAACCTTAGAAACCCTATACTTACCCCCAGGAACAACACCCTCAATCACCACTGACGGCAACCTTGATGCAAGTCCGGCAGTCCAACCTTCACAATCAATAAACAGGATTAACAAACAACCCCAAAGAACAAAACTAAACCTTGTATTTCTCAGAACTTCGGTAACACGTTTATAATTACCAATCATTATTCTAAGAATACCCTATTAAACGATATAAACACAAAAATTACTCAACCGTCACTGACTTCGCAAGATTTCTCGGCTGATCAACATCACAACCGCGTTTTACCGCAACATGATACGCAAACAATTGTAAGGGTGTCACCGCAACGATAGGCGAGAAAATCTCCGATGTCTTAGGTATATGAATCAAGTATTCAGCATACCGTGCTGCATCATTATTTCCTTCGGTAACAATGATTACTACACGCCCTTTCCGCGCACGTACTTCCTGTATATTGCTGATCATCTTATCATATACCGGCCCGTCAACTGCTATACACACAACCAGCATCTCTTCATCGATTAACGCGATCGGCCCGTGCTTCATCTCACCAGCGGCATACCCTTCTGCATGAATATAAGATATTTCTTTTAACTTCAATGCACCTTCAAGAGCATTAGGATAATTATAACTCCGCCCGAGGAACAACGCGTTCTTAGAGTTATAGAACTTATCAACAACCGTCATTAACTCTTTTTGATCCTTGATAACCCTATCCACGATATCCGGCAATTGTTCAAGTTCCTTTATCATCCCTTCAGCCTTTAAATCAGAGATAGTCCCCCGCAGTTTACCCATATAAATTGTGAATAAATAAAACGCAGTCAGTTGTGACGTATACGCTTTAGTTGATGCCACCCCGATCTCTGGCCCTGCCTGAGTATAAATAACCCCATCTGACTCACGCGCTATAGTACTCCCGACAACGTTACATACTGACACAACCTTTGACCCCATCTGCCGTGCGTACCTAATTGACGCAAGAGTATCCGCAGTTTCCCCGGATTGTGTAACGCTCATCACAAGCGTATCCGCTCCGACCTTAGGACTGCGATACCGGAATTCCGATGCAAGATCAACTTCTACGGGTAAACCCACGCACTCTTCGATAAAATACTTACCGGTAAACCCAGCGTAGAACGCAGTCCCGCAGGCAACTATAAAGATCTTCTTAATTTTCTTAAGTTCATCCTCGCTGATGTTCATATCTTCCAAAAGAATTCTCTTACGATCCTTTGAAATTCTCCCACGTAACGCATCGCGTATAACCTTAGGCTGCTGATAAATCTCTTTCAACATAAAATGAGGATACCCTTCTTTTTCAGCAGCTTCTGAATCCCAATCAATCCTCTTAACCGGCTTATTCTTTACATTACCGTCGAGATCAGTAACAACAACCTTTTCTTTCGTAATTATAATAATTTCCTTATCATCAAGATACATCACATCACGGGTATGCTTAAGAATAGCTGGAACATCAGACGCAATAAAATTCTCACCTTTTCCCAATCCAACAACCAACGGGCTACCATTCCGCGCAGCAACCATTTTATCAGGATCATCAAGGCTATAAATTCCAAGTGCATACGCGCCTTCCACTTCTTTAAGAGCGAGCTTCACGGCGTCTTCCAACTTTTTCGCACCCTTTTTTAACTGACGTTCAATCAGATGCGCCACAACTTCTGTATCAGTCTGGGAAACAAACTTATGCCCTTCTTTTGTAAGCTCTTCACGGAGCTCATGAAAATTTTCAATAATTCCATTATGCACAACTACTAGCCGCCCGGTACAATCCGCATGCGGATGCGAGTTAACTTCCGAAGGTACACCATGTGTTGCCCACCGTGTATGCCCGATTCCGGTTGTCCCGTGGATAGGATCCTCTTTTAGGGATGCTTCCATGACTTTTAATTTACCCAACTTTTTCCGTAACTGTATTTTATTATCGGCAACAATAGCAACTCCCGCGGAATCATACCCGCGATACTCCAAACGTTTAAGCCCTTCGATAAGAATCGGCCACACTTCCTTTTCCCCAATATACCCTACAATACCACACATATTCCTTTACTCCTTTCAACAATAACCCTTTTGTTTGATAAAAATAAGATAGAAAATATTACAAAAAAGATTTACAGCGTGTCAACAACAAAAAACCCAGCTGAGACTCACACTTTCCCATTCCCGATATCTAAAAGGAACCTATCCATCACCTTTAAGGCACATTTTTGTTCGGGTGTATTCACCCCATAAAAAAACCCATGTTTTGCATTTTTTACCACTACTGACTTAGCATATTTCCCGTGTTTCCTAAGTTTTTCCGCCATCTGATAGATAAGATAATGCGGGAATAGATGCTCGAGTCCTGCAAGTATAAACAAAAACCCTGGCGACGTTTCGTTAACATACAATATTGGCGACGCTTTTTTAAACAATTCAATATCACGGCGGTAAGATCTTGTATACGACGCACCGATAATGAACCCCATTGATTTCTGTATTGGCCCCATATTCTCCCATTTTTCAAACGTCCCAGGCCCGTTGACGGATACACACGCCCATGGCTTCACCCATGTGTTCCTTAATTTAATACCAGGATTAAACACTTTAGGATTTGTTAACGCAAGCAACGACGCAAGATGCGCCCCCGCTGAACTTCCCGCAACAACAATTTTGTTGATACTAGACTTTCTTTGTTTCAGGTAAGATACAAAGGTGTCATATGCTTGTGCTAGATCCAACATCTGAACCCTTAGTTTAACATTATCGGATGCCAACCGATATCCTGCTGACGCGCTGACATACCCTTTCTCAACATACCGGTCCATATGCCGGTGAAATCCATCCCGCGCACCCCCGCGCCATCCGCCACCATGAACATAAAAAATAGCTACGTGTTTAACCTCTTTTTTAGATGAAGGAGCTGTTATATCCACCGCCCGATGGATAACCATTGGTATATCAAGATATCTAGTCAATACTTCCATGAGAAATTAAATTACTTAACGAGTTCGTTTATTTCTACCGTAGCTTCCGACAACGCTTTATCAACCACAATTTTACCTTCGATAGCATCTGCAATCTTTTCTTCCAACACCTTCTGAATCTCAACCCACTTTTGATGCTTTGGTGCAGCATACGAATGTTCCAACTGTTTTACTATAACCTTTTCCTGCGGCCTATTTTCATAATACTTCTCGCTAAATTGCAACTTCGCTGCAGGAACAAACATATCAAGCACCTGGCAGAGATAAAAACTATTATCTTCGCGGCACATAAACTTAGCGAGCTCCGCTGCGACTTTTGTACTTACACTTTTTTTATTTACCACAACATAATCCCCACCCGCAAATGACACGCTCTTCCCTTTTTTCCCGGGAACAGGGATCATTGATACACCAAACGGCATATTTGGAGATACACGCTCAATTCTTGAAATCAACCACGATCCGGAAATCCAAAACGCAATTTTTCCTTCAGCAAACATTCTATCTAGGTTCGCCTGGTTATCAACAATACTGAACGGTTTTAAGGACACATAAAAATCTATCGCTTCCTTAACTTGTTTTGTATTAATAACACAACTTTTTCCGTCGAGACTAAGAACATTTCCACCATTAGACCACACAAACGGCAACACTTTTTTGTAAAGGACATTTGGATCCCTACCGTTCATCCCAAACCCGTACACACCTTTCTCAGGTGCATGAATTTTTTTTGCCATAACCTTAAGCTGTTCCCAGGTCTTTGGCGGCATATTCTCATCAAACCCCGCGGCTTTCAACATTTCTTTGTTATAAAACACCACCCTTGAGTCAAGAATCCACGGTACCCCAACAATTTCAGTCCCGTATTCAACAGGCTCCCATGCATTGTATCTCTGTTTTAACTCATTAACTTCCGCTGCCATATCATAAAGATACGCACCGGCATAAAATTCCGCGATCATATCCGACCCTAGTTCGAACAAATCCGGCCCCGTCCCAGCTTTCAATGCAGCAAGCAACTCATCCCGCCCGGTAGTCCAAGAGAGAATTTTGGTAGTAACTTTCGCCTGACTTTGTTTCTCAAACTCGCGGATAACAGAATCTACGGCTTCCTGACGGGTAGGATCACCCCAGAAATGCCAAAAAGTAAGATTCACAGCTGATGCCGCTGCCGGCGCAGCCACATTTTCCGCAGATAACACTGTTAGTCCCGTACCTAAGACCATGAACGCAATCACAATAGCTGCACAAACTTTTTTTGATGTCAACGTCATGTACAATTTCCTCCCTCCGAACTTATAAAAACATTATTTCACATTTTAGAGATTATATTACCAAAAATCCGTGAGTATTTACAAGTAATATTTCATAATATCCATAAATAAACCAAGAGAGGCAGATATTTTGTGATACCCACCTCTCCTGCTTTTTTTTGTATTAACAACCTACGACTATACTTTACTTTGCAATTGTCGTACCGCCATCTATTACGATTGGTGACGTAGACAACCCGCCGATAATTACTGCAGCATGCCCTACGAGCGGCATCTGTGTACTCGACCCTGCCATATACGCAACTACACGCACAGGTGTATACTGCGGGGTAGCTTTTAGTGCGGTAAACAATCCAGTAGAACTTTCAATCTTCCCATAAATTGCCATTGCAGGATCAACTTTCCATGAGACTGTTACCGGTACTATGGTACCCGTAGAAGTAACCCCTCTAGCAATATACTTCAACGTAGCCCCTACAGCGAGCCGTGTCTGCGCGGGTACTACTTGTACCCCTACGATCTTTGGTGCTACCGGCGTTGGCGTTGGTGTAGGAGTCGGTGTTGGAGTGGGAGTCGGTGTGGGCGTAGGAGTTGGCGTCGGCGTTGGTGTAGGATCCACTATCGGCGCAACAACTCTAACTCTTGCTATACCTTTAAGTTCCCCAGCAACCGCGATGATGACACCATCACCAGCCTTAGTTGCAGTGAACAACCCTGTCTCAGAGATAGTACCTATCCCGAGTTCACTTTTAACATCCCATTTTACTTCAGGAATTTTTACCGCTGTATTTTGTTCAGTAACAACCACTGCCGACTTTGCTGTAAACTGCACCGTTTTCCCTACGGTAACCGTCACGAAGAACGGCGTTACCACCAACGGCGTCACTACCGGCTGTTCCGGTAATGCAATGTTAACATATGCTTCTTCTGTACCAATACCGTTCCCAGCTTTCACCAACGCAACCACAACGGTATGACCTATAGTCTTACCAGCGATAAACATCCCGTTAGAATTGATCGACCCCATATTATCCCGAGTCTTCCATTCAACCTTATAATCCGTAACCGGTTTCCCTGCACGGGTATAAACTTCAAGCTTAAACTGTTGTGCACCACCAGGTTTCACAGTAACATTCTTCGGTTGAATTTTTACTAACAACGGCTGAGGCACAACCACAGCTTCCACAACTTCGATCACAGCTTCTTCTTTCAGCATTTTATCCCCGACCTTTGCCTGGACAAAAATACCGCCTTTCCCTGCCTTTTTATCAGCCTTAAACAACCCTTTATCACTGATTGAACCTATACCTTCAGTAACATGCCACTTAAACTGATCATTATCTTTTAACGCACGCGGGCTATTATCATCTTTATCATCAAAAACCTGGTACTCAATCTTATTATCCACGATCTTCGCACGAAACTGTAACGACCCGCCTAGTTTTACCTTTGCACTTTTCGGAAGAAGGAGGATACGTTTCTCAACCGGCTGCGGTTTATTGTTATTATTTTCCTTATCTTTTTCAACAACAACCACCGCCATTGCACGGCCAATTCCCGCCTTCGCTTTTACGGTAACAACCACTTCGCCTTTACCTTTTTTCTTCCCGGCAATAAACACTCCGTTATCGTTTATAGTCCCGATATCCTCGTTTACTTTCCATACCGCCTTATAATCTTTAATTTCCTTCTTTGTATCAGGATCAACAACTACGAGCTTAAATTTTACAATCTCATTTTTTTCAACTTCCGCTAACCTCGGTGTCAACTTCACTATAACACGTTCCACCGGCTGCGGGACAGGTTGAGGTTTCACAGGCACAACTACCGCGATATACGCATGCCCACGCCCAACCTCTTTATCTTCAGTGATAACCATCGCAGAAACAACACCTTTTGCAGCATCATCCCCCGCGGTTAACAATCCGGTATCACTAATACTTCCAATCTTATCACTTACTGCCCATTTAATCTTTGCAGCATCCACGGGCTTCCCGTTTTCATCCCGTACTTCAGCTTTATACTGCACTTTCTCGCCCTTCTTCACAACCTTTTCACGGGGCATAACAATCACGCGGACATCCAGTTTTTGCGGAGGATTTGCAGGCCCGACGGTAACCATTGCCGCACCTGTACCAATAACGGAACCAACTTTTGCCACAGCCTTAACTATCCCTCTCGCAGGCTTATCCGCGGCTTTGAACAACCCGTTTTCTTCGATCGTCCCTATCGTTTTTGTTGCAGCCCATTTTACAACTGCTGTCTTAATTTCTACCCCATTAGCGATAACTTTCGCTTCAAACTTCTGACTTGTCCCAGCTTTCACCATAACATTTGAAGGTAACACTTTTACTATAACTTTCATAACCGGCGTAGGAATCGGTGAGGGTGCAGGAGTTGGAGTTGGCGTTGGTGTAGGTGTAGGCGTAGGAGTGGGTGTTGGTGCTGGAGTAACAACCGCAGATTTTACAATAACTCTCGCATGCCCATTAGAATTTCCATTATCCGTCCGTGCCTTCGCGACGATCAATCCCTGACCAGCAACTTTACCAGCGGTAAAAATGCCAGCCGCATCAATTTCGCCGACATTACCCGCTACCTGCCATTCGATATCACCGGTAACAACTTTCCCGGCTTCATCTTTGATCTCAGCAATAAACTTTTGTGAAGCTCCGGCTTCAAGCGTAACATCCGCCGGTGTCACTGTGACCACAATTTTTTGTGCATCCCCACCTGCTACTGCCATAATCGGTCCCACTGACACAAATACTAACGCAAAACTAACAACTGCCTTAAGGAATGTTTTAAACATAACCTTCCGTTCCCCTTTCCTATAACTTTGAATACTTTCTACTAATAAGTAACAATCTGACCACCTAAAAAGTTCCCTATTAAAACAATAATCCTACTTTGACACCATAATAAACGAAAACTCTGTCTCAGCAACAATTTCGCCTTTACGGTCAACAGTTTGAATATCAATACTATGATACCCATCCTTTAACGGCTTTATAGGGCGATACCAAAGATAATCATCCACAAACTCTGTTGTGGAAGTAACATCCTGTTTATCAACATATACCCGTACAGTAGCGCCTTTAACCTTTACCTTGACTCTTGCACATACATCGGTTTTACTATCATACACTACAGCCCCGGCTTCTGGGGTTAGAATCTCAACCCCAACCTTTTTCCCGGAACTATTAACTACCACCTGCGGTATTAATCCTATAATCAAACATACCGCAATAAAACCCGCAACAGTATACCCCACCCATGACTGATAAAACACGGGTTGAACCTGCACACCGTAATTCCGCACAATCCTCATCGTATTATCATGAACTTCCCGTGGCATTTTCCGGACATTTTGTTTCATAAACTCACCCGCGGATTTACTTAATTCAACCATACGCCGGCACTCCACGCAGGCACGCAAATGCATTTCAACCTCTTCGCGATTACATCTATCATCCATTCCATCGATATACGCGTTTATACTGCTTCTGATTTTCTGACAATCCTGTTTTTTCATAACACCCTCTTTATACTCAATTTATTTTATCTCTAATAACTACCGCCAGACTCTCCCGTGCCCGTGCAATTCTTGACTTTACAGTTCCTAATGAGCACTTCATTACCTTAGCTATCTCATCGTATCCCATCCCCTGCATATGCCGTAGGATCAACACCGCGCGATGCTCCGGAGACAACTTCCCGATACTTTGTGCGACAAACTCGGTGGTTTCATTATTTTCAGCCACTCCCTCAACCTGCATACTGTCATCCCTCACAGAACCGGCATTACTATCCTCACTCCCTCCATCACGTTTTTCTTCACGTTTCTGTTGTTTATACCTATTCTTCGCGCAATTCACTGCGATAGTATAAACCCATGCCGCGAATTTTTTCTCACCCTTAAGTTTTCGGATATTAACATACGCTTTAAAGAACGCTTCCTGCACAACATCACTCGCATCGTGATAACTCCCAACAATCCCAGCCACAACGTTATACACCCCATCCTCGTATTTCAACATTAACTCCTCAAATGCCTGGGTATCACCTTTTTTTACCTTAGCAATAAGCACCGCATCATCTTCGCTGAAACCACCGTTCTTCACCACCAAATTCCAAAACCCCTTCTACAAAAAATAACAACTCAGCACCAAAAAAAGTTCCCTACGCCCACCTAAAAATTAAAACTATACTTAGCATACACCACTTCCTCAAGGTTAGTATTAGCAAACGTAACCTCATCCACACTATAAACATTAAAATATTTTAGTGTCAGCGTATGCCCATTAAAAATATTATATGCAACCTCCACAGTCCGCGTATTCTGCACCTTTTCATAGGTCACCGGCACGCTCTTAGTGAACCCTTTATAATAATTATAACTCACCGACGGTAAGAGTTTACCATCAAGCATTTTAACCGAAAAATACGCGTTTATATTCTGATACACAGTCTCTATATTGTCTGCGTAACTACTACTTTGACTTGCACTCACCGAATAATTCAGTTTATTATTAAAAAACCCGAAATTAAGCGTGGTACTAACATTCCGTTGCTCATTAAAATATACGGTATCCCTCCATGAAATCGATAATGACGGTTTTTCCGGAACATTTAAATACGCGCGAACATAATATGTCTTATAATCATCGCGATACGCTTTTGCATAGGTTGTCGACACCAGGTTCTGATAATAATCCGTCTCCGCAGAAACAGTCGTAAAAATCCCCGGGATAGTATACTCAGCACTAAACTCAGGCCCCATACGATCAGATTCAATCATTGAACTCGCTACGGGATAATAGTTTGAGCCCACCCTGCGATACCCTAGATTAACCTTCCCGGAATCCAAAACCGCACCAAAACTTACCACCCACGCAGAATCAGTTAACGGCCTGGCATTACTCAACAACGCATTCTCGTAATACTCATTACTTGAAAGTTCAGCCACGAGATTATACTTTTCAAGCATCGTATAATTCGTGAACAATTCAACCGTGGAACCTTTTATTGGCACAGCATACCCCGGCGTTTTTAATGACGAAATCTCATCCCATGCACGAACATAAATTAATGAAACAAGCAAATTCTCTCCAAACTCAAACTCCGGCTTTACCCCTGTGACATACCGCGCGTAGGTACCCCATCCTTCTTCAGTACCTTCTTCAGGCTCACGTATCCGTGCACCCACTAATCCGAGCTTAGTCTCCCCGATTTTAATATATGCCTTACTCCCCAAGGCATTAAAATCATTTAAGGAAAGTTCACTGAAGTACGGGAAAAAATATCCGGCGGTTAGGTCAAGATAATCACTGTACACATCAATAGCGAACTGTTCATACGGCTTATACTCCTGGTTACGGTTATACCACCCACTGAAATTAACTCCTAATATTTGCCCGTAAAAATAACTATCCATTGCTACAAGGGTAGATAAAGTAACAGTATAATAATCCGCTTGTGTATTATCAGTCCACGCGTTTTGCCAACCAACAGACAAAGTTCCATTAACCATCCCGACCGACTGTTTTGTATCCTCAACCCCCCCGAGTTCTCCCTCAAAACTCACGGTTTCTGTATCAGACACCACAGCACCTTCACCCTCAAGACGTATAACTGTTATGAACACCCACACTGCCGGCATAATATCTTGTCCCCAAGTATCCTTAGCGGTAACGATAACCTGATGAGAACCTTCACTCATAGCCATCTGCGGAACATAGAGAAGATATTCCGGCGCGATATCGCATTGCGGTGTTACATCCACGCCATCAACCTTTATTTTCACGGTAGTAACATCCACCTGTCCTTCAAACATTACGGACACCTGCGGCATAATATCTTCGATAACTTCTTCATCATCCGGACTTATTATAATGATGGAAGGTTCAGACACAGAAAAAGCATTTGTGTAGGCAAACAAACTAATGGCAATACCAAGAAAAATAGTTATAAAGCACGGGGGGTTACGTATTATACGCATAACCCAAAATATTTTACCGTATCACTCAACCCATCTTCAAACGCCACATTACTCTTAAACCCCGCGTTTTTTAAACGGGTAATATCAGCAACTGAAAATTTTACATCCCCAACCCGCGGCTCGGCATATATAATCTTTGACTGCGAATTTGTTAGTTCAACAATTTTCTTTACCAATGAATTAACACTCGTCCCTTTCCCCAGCCCGATATTATAAACTCCATTACCGTTTGCAACAACACAAGTTAACGCGTTAACTACATCCTTTACATACACAAAATCCCGTGTTTGTTCACCATCCCCATAAATTGTGATGAGTTCGTTTTTCACCGCTTTTGATGTGAAGATAGGAATTGCAGCGGCATACTGCGACCTTGGATCCTGCCTTGGCCCGAATACATTAAAGAACCTCGCAGCTACCACCGGCAACCCATATTCCTGAGCATAAATATTGCAATAATACTCCCCCGCGAGTTTGGTAACAGCATACGGGCTCCGCGGCTCCGGCAACATATCCTCAGTCTTAGGGACAACCGGATTTGTACCATACACCGCAGCGGAAGAAATGAATACAACCTTTTTTACATGATACTTAACCGCTGCGGATAGGATATTCAACGTACCCCCGACATTAATATCTTCAGTAAGTTTCGGCTCCTTCATCGATTCCGGCACACTCACCAATGCAGCGAGGTGGAACACATACTCTGCCCCGTCGATACACCGTTCTACCGCAGTAAGGTCAGTAACACTTGCTTCAATAAATTCATGAGTTAGGCTAATAAGATTCTTCCGGTAGCCCGACCGTAGATTATCCAAAACAACAACCTTATTCCGAGCATCACGGCAATAATGCTCAACTACATGAGAGCCGATAAACCCCGCCCCACCGGTAACTACAATCTTCATGATATTCTCAAACACCTTTCTTTTGATTTCAACTAAACAAACATTATACAAAATACAAAAAAACTTTCTTCAGTGATTATATTGACAACCAGCGGAGCATAAACTTATAATTACCCGTTGTAGTAGTGTGAGCTTGACCGAAACTGGCGGCATAAAATACATGGGAACAAATAGTTGAACCATGGTGAATCGGTTAAGCAAGAGTAGACAGTACCGCCCGCCTGGGTAATACTTAGTAGGAACAGAATAATTTTATTACATAGGAGCGGTATTACTGTATGACACGCAACCCCAAGCATACCGACAAAAAGGTGCAACACCCCTGGCGCGGTTTTAACCCGGGTACCTGGCAAACAACAATCGATGTCCGCGGGTTTATTCAAAAAAATTATAATCCATATGACGGTAGAACTGACTTCTTATCCCCGCCGACAGAACGCACCCTCAAACTTTGTGCAATAACAGAAAAGATATTAAAACAAGAACACGCGCGTGGCGGCGTACTTGACATTGACACCGGTACAGTATCTTCATTACTTACGTACAAACCCGGTTACATAGACAAAACCCTTGAACTCATCGTGGGGTTACAAACCGACAAACCGTTGAAACGCGGAGTCAACCCGTTTGGCGGAATAAGAATGGCCCGCACCGCATGTGAATCCTATGGCTACAAACTAGACGACAAAATAGAAGAATACTTCCATTACCGCACCACTCATAACGATGGCGTCTTCCGTGCGTACTCGGATGACATGAAAAAAGCGCGGAAATCCGGCATTATCACAGGCCTACCGGACGCCTATGGCAGAGGACGAATCATAGGTGACTACCGCCGTGTGGCATTATATGGCACAACATTTTTGATTACCCAAAAAAAGTATGATAAAAACAAACTCGCAGAACACACGATGGATGACGAAAATATACGTTTATCCGAAGAACTTTATAGACAAATAGACTTCCTTGAAAAACTCAATAAAATGGCAGCGTTGTACGGCCATAACATCTCACGTCCTGCGGTAAACGCACTGGAAGCCACACAATGGCTCTACTACGCCTATCTTGGCGCTATTAAGGAACAAAACGGCGCTGCGATGTCACTCGGACGGATAAGCACATTTTTAGATATATACTTTACACGCGACATACAAGAAGGACGGCTGGATGAAAAAGGAGCACAGGAAATCACTGACGACTTCATCCTAAAATTACGCTTAGCACGCCAACTGCGTACCCCTGAGTACAACACACTTTTTGCCGGAGATCCGTTATGGATAACCGAATCCCTTGGCGGCCTAGGTATTGACGGACGGAGTATGGTTACGAAAACCACCTACCGTTTTTTGCATACACTAAAAAACCTGGGCCCCGCACCGGAACCCAACCTAACGATTCTATGGTCCACGCGTTTACCTCAGGAATTCAAAAACTATTGCGCAAAGATAACAATAGAAACTAATTCCATACAATACGAAAATGACGACCTCATGCGCCCTTTATATGGCGATGACTACGGGATTGCATGCTGTGTCTCTGCGATGACAATTGGTAAAGAAATGCAATTTTTTGGCGCAAGGTGCAACCTGCCAAAATTGTTATTAATGGCAATCAACGGTGGCCGTGACGAAGTTACAGGTGACCAAATCGGCCCTGAGATGGACCCAATGCCTGCGGGTAAGATTATGGACTACAATGAAACCCTCAAACGCTACATTTTCTACCGTAACTGGCTATGCAATTTATACGTCAATACCATGAACGTCATACACTATATGCATGACAAGTACGCATACGAAAAGTTACAGATGGCATTACATGACACCTACATCAAACGTTATATGGCCTTTGGGATTTCAGGATTATCAGTAGTAACGGACTCACTAAGCGCACTCAAATACGCAAAGGTTATCCCGGTCAAAGACCACCGGGGTATTATTACTGGCTACAAAACCATAGGTACATACCCGAAGTACGGCAATGACGATGACCGTGTAGACTCCATAGCCCGTGAACTTGTAACCGACTTCCAGCGTACGTTAGAAAAAACCCCGGCATACCGTAACGCGCATCACACATTATCAATACTTACTATAACCTCAAACATAGTATACGGCAAAATGACCGGTGCAACGCCTGATGGCCGTAAAAAAGGCGCACCGTTTGCACCCGGAGCAAACCCTATGCATAACAGAGACACTGCTGGCGCACTTGCATCGTTGAACTCTGTAACAAAATTACCCTACTGTTCCTGCCGGGATGGTATCTCGAATACATTTACGTTAATCCCGGACGTCCTCGGGAAAGATAGTAATATAGCAGCAACAAATTTATCCTCAATCCTTGACGGCTACTTTTCATCGGAAGGGCATCATCTTAATGTTAACATAATGAAAGAACACGACCTTACAGACGCAATGATACATCCCGATAAATATCCTAACCTAACAATCAGAGTCTCGGGTTATGCCGTCAATTTTCATAAGTTAAACAAACCACAGCAACGCGAAGTCATTGCACGAACGTTCCACAAAAAGATTGGGAAGTAAAACGTGAGAATAAAAGGCCGGGTGCATTCAGTTGAAACCATGGGCACAGCCGACGGGCCAGGTTTGCGTATAATACTTTTTCTGCAAGGATGCCCATTAAGATGCAGGTACTGCCACAATCCGGACACATGGAATCCCCGGGGAGGCACCGCGATGACAGTATCTCAAAGTATGAAAACAATAATAAAATACAAACCATACTTCAGCACCACTGGCGGATTAACCCTTTCCGGAGGAGAACCCTTAACGCAAGCGAAATATGCCTCACAGCTTTTTTATCAGTGTAAACAACACGGAATACACACAACACTGGACACCAGCGGGTGTATGTTAAATCCTGACGTCAAACGATGTTTAAAATATACCGACCTGGTTTTGTTAGATGTAAAACATTTTGAAGACAAGAAATATAAATGGCTAACCGGATCAAGTTTAAATCATACACTAAAAATCCTGGATTACCTTTTAGAAAATAACATCCCGGTATGGATCCGTCATGTAATAGTCCCGGAGTTTAATGATACAATAAAAGACATCCGCGGATATGCAGCATTACTGAAACCCTATAAAAGAATTATCGAGAAAACAGAACTATTACCTTATCATACAATGGGAGTAGATAAATGGAAAAAACTCGGGATAAAGTATGCGTTTAAAAATATAAAAGACTTAAAGCCACAAAAGGTTAATAAACTTCAACAACTACTGGGATAGACAAGCCGGCTATACTACGCGGCCCGCCCCGGCGGTAGGAATCACTGTAAAAATATTCCCGGGTTTAGCGTTACCACCATAAAACTTCTCAACTATTTTTGAGACAACAACTTCTTTTTCTTCACGTTTTACAAGAGCGATTGCGCACCCGCCGAACCCCGCACCAGTAAGACGCGCCCCCACCGCACCGGAAGACATCATGGCTTCGACTAAACGATCAAGCTCAGGACAACTAACCTCATAATCCCGTGCAAGACTTTTATGCGAGATATCCATCAACGCACCGACAGTATCAATATCCCCGCGTTCCATTGCGGCAACACAACGTTCCACCCGCTGCCATTCGGTAATAACATGCACCGCACGCTGCTTAATTTTGAACCCATCAACCGGCGTGTCAAACACTTTCCCGGTTTTCAATGTTAGACACCGTGTTACAACGTTTTGTGTATCACACCCCACAGTTTTTGCAACCTCTTCTAGGCTGTAAGGTTCCGGGTGAAACACTTTCTCCAAAATATCAGAAAAATTCTCAACCACAGTCTTATACTTCGCTTCACGCAAAGTCCCATACCATTTAAGTTTTGCGTTAGGATACCCGTTTTTTTGTAGGTACTTCTCAAGGATAACCGTCCCCAGCCGGCATTCCGACACACGGCGGTTATACTCCATCTGTGCAGCACCGGACTTCTCCGCATGAACATTACTATTAGCTACCACAAACACATACTCCTTCGGCAACTGCACTGCGTGTATCTCCAACGGGCTGAAATCAATTTTTAATGCATACCCTAATTTCCCGAGTAACGATATTGCCTGGTCCATCCCGCCGGTATCCGTCCCGACATAGCGTTCACCTTCCGCAATTTTCTGCGCTAAAGTCAACCCGCTGATTTTAATATCATTAAGTTCAGTTACAACCTTTGAGGTTAACACAGTCAACGCTGCTGATGAACTCAACCCCGCGGCAATAGGTACTGTACTATCAAGCACTGCGTTGACACCCTTAAGTTCAGCATGGTCAACATAATCCACCACAGTTTGTACTGCAGCTTTTATATAATTACCCCAAAACCCTTTTTCAAAAGGTTGAATCTTACGTGTGATCTCAAACTCAGTAAGAGGAAAATCTTTTTTTGTATCACCAAAAACTATTTTATGATCTTTACGTTTGGAAACTACAGCAATGATATCACGGTCAATCGCAATCGGAAGTACGGGCAAGCCGTTATAGTCAGTATGCTCACCAATAATGTTAACGCGCCCCGGTGCGCGGTACAACTGTACATCTGCCACCCCGGGAAATACTTCATTAAACCGCGCAAGGCATTTATTCACCCGTTCCTGCATAGCTGTAAACCCGGCGTCTGTTACGGCACCAACTATTTTTTCAATACTTTCACGTTCAATGTTTATATTCATATACAACCCACACCTTTTTGTTTTAAATATTATACTCATATTCCAACACAAAATATACACGGATTTGCATTTTATTAGAACTTATGTTATTATAAAATTTATTATGAATATCCCGTTTTTAAACGACGTAATTACAATATTTTTATTATCAATCGGCGTAGTATTTTTATCATCAAAACTCCGTATCCCGACGATTGTTGGATTTATGATCACCGGCATCCTCGCCGGCCCGCACGGGTTTAAACTAGTAAACGATATTGCGGGGGTAAACGTCCTCTCCGAGATCGGCGTAGCGCTACTATTATTCACTATCGGCATTGAATTCTCATTCAAAAACCTATTCCGTCTTAAAAAACCTGCTCTCCTCGGGGGGGGTATACAAGTAATACTAACAACTGCGGTGGTAACATTTACACTAACCTTACTGAGACTAAACTTTACCACGTCTTTATTCATAGGATGCCTAACTTCACTCAGCAGCACAGCAATAGTTTTAAAAATATTACAAGAAAAAGCGGAAACCGATTCCCCTCATGGAAGTACAGCATTAGCAATCCTAATATTTCAAGACATCATTGTGATCCCGTTAATAATATTCACCCCGTTTTTGTCAGGAACAACTACGGCAGACACACCGTTACTCTCCGCGCTTTCGCTGTTAATCACAAGCATCGTAATTCTCGCGGCGGTAATTTTAGGCGCGCGCTACGCCATCCCGTACGTATTACTACAGATTGTCCGCACGCGTAACCGCGAACTTTTTATACTCAGCACAATAACAATTTGTTTTGCAGTAGCATGGCTTACCCATAGTGCAGGCTTATCAATTGCCATCGGCGCGTTTTTAGCCGGGATAATAATTTCGGAGTCAGAATACAGCCATCAAATCCTTGGCAACGTACTCCCGTTGAGAGACGTCTTTAGCAGCTTCTTTTTTATTTCAGTCGGTATGCTGTTGAACACCACACAACTATTTTCTCAATTACCGCTTATACTATTGATACTAATGGCTGTAATAATCCTAAAAATAAGCATCTCAACTTTTGCAGCAATTATACTTGGGCACTCATTACGTTCAGCACTCCTCACCGGGCTGTATATATTCCAGGTAGGCGAATTTTCGTTTATCCTCTCCCGTGCGGGATTGGACTACACCATCCTCTCCCCTGAACTTTACAACATATTCCTGGCGGTAACAGTATTAACCATGGCATTAACCCCGTTTATCGCAGACCTCGCTCCGTCAATTGCCAGCACATTTTTGCGATTACCTTTACCCCCGCGTATAAAACACGGCCTTTTCCCAACAGGTGATTTAAAAGGAAGCAAGAAACCCGCTGCGTTACAGGATCACTTACTAATCATCGGTTATGGTATTACAGGTAGAAGTATTGCACGTGCTGCTAAGATAGCTAATATACAATATATAGCGCTTGAGATGAACCCGGAAGTAGTGAAAACAGAATCCGCTAATGGTGAACCTGTGTACTACGGTGACGCAACGTACGACCATGTCTTACATTTTGTCAATGCGAACCACGCAAAAGTTGTGGTCATCGCAACCTCTGACCCAGCAGCAACACAGAGGATAACATCTAATATCAGGACAATAAACTCGAAAGCACAGATCATTGTCCGGGCATTACACCTTGACGGGATAGAACAATTACGCAAACTCGGCGCAGACGAAGTTGTAGTTGAAGATTATGAAGCCTCGGTTGAAATCTTCGCCAGAGTACTTGAACGCTACTTTATCCCGCAATCAGATATTGAACAATTTGTATCTGATCTCCGGTCGGATGGGTATGATATGATCCGTAAACTCAGCAAACCGTTGAAAGACAACCTTGACGCAGCCAAACTCCAACTACCTGGTGTAGAGATAAACACTTATAGAGTACATCTTGGCGCAAAAATTACCGGTAAAACCTTAGCGGAAATAGATTTACGCAAAAAATACGGGATAACATTACTTGCACTACGCCGAGGAGACAAAATAATATCTAATCCCGAAAGCGGGCTAAGCATAAACACGGATGACATACTAATACTAATGGGCAATGATGATGACTTAGCTAATGTACAACAAATATTCAGCGTTGAAAACAACGGAAAATAGTATCAGGTTCAACTTTTACCGTCCCACACCGGATTTTCTTATAATATCAATCATTTTTTTATGTACAAAACCGTTTGACCCGACAATACGTTCACCAAACAGGTAATTATCCCCACCACGATAGTCGGTAACTTTCCCCCCGGCTTCCTCTATCATCAACGCACCTGCTGCGCAATCCCATGGCTGCAGCCCGTGTTCCCAAAAACCTTCAAATAACCCTTCGGCTACATACCCGAGGTCCAACGCTGCGGACCCAAGACGCCGCATCCCCTGTCCTTTGACGATAAACGCGTCGAATAATTTAAGTACTTGTTTAGGATCTTTTAGGAATAAAGTATACGGAAACCCTGTACCTAATAAACCGTCAGCAAGGTTCTTCCGGGTTGATACGTGTATACGTTTCCCATTTTTCTCTGCGCCCTTACCTTTTTCCGCGTAATACGTATCCCCATTAACCGGTGTGTATAACATCGCATACTTAAGCTTTTGTTTTTCCATCAACGCGATTGACACCGTGAATATAGGCACACCGTGCGTAAAATTTACGGTCCCGTCAAGCGGGTCAATAATCCAGTACCTAGACTTACTATCCGGTTTTTCTATACCGTTAACCGCACACGTTTCTTCGCAGATAAACCTATCCCCAGGAAACTTTGTGCGGATCATACTCATCATCTTTTCTTCTGACTGCTTATCCGCGATGGTTACAGGATTATTCTTGGACTTATAATTAACCCCTACATTAGTACGGAAATACTTCAATAAAATCTTCCCTGCAGAAACGGCTAACGAATGCATAAACTGTTTCATACTACACTACACCTTTCTAAAACCACAAAATAATCAATACCACTCACCTAACCAATGTCCTATTAATATACTACTTATCCCCACCTTATTTCCAGTAAACACTTCCACCACTTTCTCACATCCCGAAGGTAAATCATAATAATTATCGGACCACCACGCAGTATCCTCGTCTTTAACTTTAAGATGGCATAACCGCACAAACGTATCTGCCTTAATTTTAAATTTAGTCACCCATCCGTTATTCACCTGTTTTTGTTCAATAATTTCAGGTTTGATATTTGGTTCAGCCGGCCATTCAATGTTTTTCCAGCCATCCGGGAAAAACGCAATCTTTTCAAACTGCCTCCCGTCTTCGGTCATAGCGTGAATATAAAAATAACTATCATTATCAACTTCCACTTTTTTCCGTGCAACCTTATCTACAATTTTGGTACTGTTCTCGTTGATAACAACTTTTTTCTCACGGTTCCATATTTTAACTCCGTCAAACGTTTCCTGCCCGTACTCAACGGTTACCACAACTTTATTTAAGGTATCATTACCAATACTAAAATCAATCACTCCGCGGCGTTCAAATATTATCGGAAGTATCGGCATACACGCACGTTTTGCTGAGTAATACGACGGTTTTGGTGTACGGTAATAATCTATGATTGACCAGTTGGAAGTCGGCCAGCAATCATTATACTGCCACACCATTGTACCTCCGCTGTTCGGCCGGTCATGCCTTGCAGCTTCGTACTCTGCGCGCATCATCTCAACGTGTACTGCCTGCCCGTACTTAACATACTTTTCTAAACTATTAACTTCCCCGAAGATACCGTTAGCGATAAGCATTGTCTGTTCATGATGAGTAAGGTTTTTATGCCCGCGCTGGATATGTATTGTCCACACATCATCCGGCGGCCAGTGGTGGGATAGCGACAAAAACTTTTTGAACGCCTCAACACTGCATGGCCCCTGGATGCAAAACTCAGAATCAAACGAGCATACCTGCTCAAAATGTTTACGAAACTGTGACGTGTCATGCGCAACAGTAAACAACGCATACTTCCAACACGAAATATGCGCATTCCCTGAGTTTGGCAGGTTACCCGCATCATCCCTTGATTGCGGGCTGGATTCAATATACGGCACATTAAGCCCGTGTTTACTCACCAACCCGCGCAGCAGCATCGTATAAAGTTCAGGATCCCACTTGATCCTTTGCAATTTAGTAACCTCAGCCACCCCTGAGGAATGAACATCAACGGTTGTATCAACAGTATCATCAACTTGTTTATCCACCTGCTGCCCGGGATAACCCCAGGAGTATACATCTTCATTACACCCGCACCATAGAACTATCGAACTATGGTTTCTCAACCGCCGTATCTGATAATTCGCTTCAGCAATAATTTCATCACGTAAATAATTTACGGGATACCCGGAACTTGCGAACATAAAATCCTGCCATACCATAATCCCAAGTTCATCGCAGAGATCATAGAAATAGTCCGGTTCATAAATCCCGCCGCCCCACACGCGGATAATGTTTAACCCCGCATCCCGCATTTTTCTGAGATAAAACTCCGCCTGTTCATGAGTAGCCATTGCCGGCCATAGTTCCAGAGGCACCCAGTTAACACCTTTACAAAAAACTGTTACCCCATTTACCTGTATCTCAAACGAATACCCCGGCCCTGCGGATTTAGTAAACGGCCGTTCATAGATATTACATTCACGGAAACCAACTTTTCCCTTACGTGTATCAACCACCACCCCGCCGGTGAGAAGTTCAACGGTATAATTGTATAGACAACTTTCTCCATATCCTATAGGCCACCATACCCGCGGGTCCGGAATATCCAAACTCAGGTACGACTTAAAACATTTACGGGTAATGGATTCCACAACATTTACGCCATACCCTTCGAAAGTAACCCGGACATCATACCCCTTTTCTTTCACAAGTTTGGTAACCTCAAACCCAAAATCTACGCGTCCTGTAGTAAACGTTTGCACTGAAAAATCAACCAACCGCTGTTCATTTTGATACTCAAGCCACACATCACCGCCTATACCTATAGACGGTAACGGCAACGCCCAGTCCCACCCAAAATTAAACTGCGGCTTCCGTACCCATGCACGGCGTGTACCCCACCCGCGGCAATCGTCAATACGCTTCCCGCCCATTAACGCATCAATTGAATGGAACCGCAAACACAACTCATTCTTTTTTTCATTAAGCAAACCCTTGATGTTAAACCTGTACTTCCGGAATGAGTTTTTGGCAGTACCCAACAATTTATTATTCAACCACACCTCCGCAGTTCCGTCGATATTGTTGAAACACAGGTCAGTATTCCCTGCGTGAATATCCGTGGAGGAAAGGTCAAACACTTTTTTGTACCACCAGTCTTTGGAGGTAACCCAATAACATTTAAGACTATTATCATCCTGGTGAGGATCCGGCATTTTATTGAGGTTCACAAGCGCGGCATTAACATCCCCGGGAACTGAGATATCCTCCCACCCAGTTTCAGTTGAGGTTGGAATTTTTAGTTCCGCTGAGGGAACGGGTTGGTGGTCAACTCCGATAAACTTCCATCCGAAAGTTAAGTCAATTTTTTTCATGGTATAAAATTAAACTCCTTGACTATTATTACAGCACAAAAGATTATGTTTCTCAGGAGTATTATACCATAAAGAACTAAAACTTCACTTATACTCTTATGGCGCAAGCCCAGGTATCCCTGTGCGGTATGTGGTGTACATCTCCCACAATTTTATAGCAGCAGTATTAAACACCGCACCCGCGCTTAGGCCGATTATCAGAAGAACTAACATTACAATAACATACTCCGTTACCACCTGCCCAGCTTGTTTATCCCGGAACACCCCGAGGTCAAACCATTTACATTTATACTTAATCTCGTCGATAAACACCGGGACAATACCCGTAGAAACGTGATTGTTATTACCATACACAAAAATATCCTGTGTCTGTATAGTCCCGGATTCTATCCCCACAACTTCGGTGATACAAACAACCTTCCGTGCACCATCCGCCATTCTTCGTATTTGCACAACAATATCCACTGCACTAACTATTTGTTCACGTATTGCTATAGAAGGAAGGTCCAGCCCTGCCATTAATACCATAGTCTCAAGCCTCGCTAAAGCATCACGTGGAGTATTCGCATGTAAAGTACTTAAAGACCCTTGATGCCCGGTATTCATCGCCTGGAGCATATCAAACGCCTCACCCCCGCGGCATTCACCAATAACGATACGGTCCGGCCGCATACGTAACGCATTAACGACCAACTGCCGGATACTAACCGCACCCTTACCCTCAACATTCGCGGGACGCGCTTCCATCCTTACCCAATGCTCATGCGGGAGTTTCAGTTCCGCTGAATCTTCAATACTCACAATCCGTTCATCTTCCGGGATAAACGAGGATACAATGTTTAACAAAGTCGTTTTTCCCGTTCCCGTCCCTCCGGAGATCACAACATTTTTTTTTAGTTCCACACACGCGCGTAAGAACGAGGCCATATTATTATCCAACGATTGTATATTAACCAACTGCGCAACACCTAGTTTGTGTTCCATAAACCTGCGGATTGTTACTACCGGCCCGTTTAACGCTAATGGCGGGAGTACAACATTAACCCTTGACCCGTCAAATAACCGTGCATCCGCTAGCGGTACAGCATCATCCACCCTGCGTCCTGCCTGCGCAACTATGCGGTCAATAACGTTACGTAAATGCTGTTCATCCTCAAACCTCACTCCCGCAGCTAAACTAATCTTGCCATTACGTTCAATATATATCCTGTCGATACCATTAACCATAATCTCGCTCACCGTTTTATCCACCATTAATTCCTCAAGCGGCCCGTACCCAACGATATCATTCACTACTCTCTGTATAACACCTTCTCTTTGTGAGGAAGAAAGGCTAACCCCGTGTGTCCCACCCTCTGCAACTACAGAACGTACGGTATTAACTATTTGATTATTAACCGCAGCATCCCTCAAATTTAACGATGTTACTTCCAAGTTTTCGCGTTTAAGCGCATCCAGTACCTTATTATGTACACTTTTTTTATACTCAACTTCCAACAGATCCATATGTACTCTATTATCACTCATCCCGATAGTAATTGTTTTTGTCATACTAACTGTTGGAATAGAGCAAGAGGACAGCTCCCCAAATTTTGCGGCATTACCCCCGGGAACGGATTTAACGGCTTCCACAATACTTGCAACGACGCCTTCTGTTTCATTTTCATTCCCTCTGCGATCATTACCTGAAAGTATCCCCGCTATATCAAACTTTATACCAACATTGAGCTCATTCAATAGATTCATGTTATCACTGAAAATAACAACCTTAACCGCTGAGGTTAAACAATTTTCTTTAATAACAAATTCATAAACTTTATCCAACGCATCAAGCATATCTTCCCCCACAAAAACAGGGAGTATATCCGCGATCTTAAAGACATCCTCCGCCCATGGGCATACGGGTTGTATATTAACCACCACATACTCATAAAATCCGGCTATACTTGCAACAACTTCGGGTAATAAGCAACCGTTGTCGGGAACAACAATATCCACCTCACGGCCGGAATTAAAATATCCGTGTAATAAATACCGGCTGACTTCTGTTTTCATCCTCAAAAACTTTGATACATCCTTGCGTTCACGAATACCAAACATTTTTTCCATCACGCTAAACCCAAACGTATCCGCTGTATCTACTATAGCAACACTACCCCCGGGGATAAGTTTGTGGACAAACCGTTTGATAAACCCTTTCTCGCGGGTATCGTTGTTAAACGACATAAACGCAACGATTTTACCTAACTTTTCCATAAACTCAACAATACCCCATCAGTTTTTTAGTAAAGACGGTGTTACAAAAATAGTAACCTCCGTATCTTCCTTCCTTGCATCACGTGTTTTAAACAAATACCCCACTAACGGTAATTGCCCTAGAAGCGGTACACCGGAATCCTGTTTTGTATCCACCGCATGGCGTAACCCGGCAATCACAACGGTACTCCCTGCATGTACCTGCACAACAGTCCGTGCTTCACGCGTGTTGAGGACAGGATACACTGCTCCGTTGATACGCACAGCATTACCGTAATCCGGTGAACTTAACATTGTACGGATTGATGTGGTAACAACACCTTTTTCGTAGTCCACCACAGGGCTTACTTCCAAAACAATACCATAAGGTTTCCACTCAACCACCGACTGTCCCAGTGCCTGTGTTATGATAAAAGGTATCTCCCCGCCGATACGCACTTCCGCTGAGCGGTTAGGCATCACTACTAATGTGGGGTTAGCCAAAACTTTCGCACGCCCCTGTTGCGCAAGAAGGTTGAGCGTAGCCTGCAACTGTGTAACCCTTGCGATATCCCCGAGGGTAAACACCGCTGGTATGGCTTTTTCAGTGAACACAAAACTATTCCCAAACTCAAGCCCGTACTTCTTAATATCACTCACCCGTACTTCCACTACCTGCACGGATAACTGCACCAGCGTTACCGTATGTGTTGCAGCGGTAATACTACTAACCCCGCGTTCCTGTGCAAAAGTTATGTTTGCATAGCTACAATTCACAGATAGTACCATAAGTGTTATTATCAACTTAAACCAACTATTCACCCTACCCCCTAAAACACTTCTTCCGTCATTTACTTCCCAAGCTGAGTCTCCAACTGTTTCTCCATCCCACGCAGGAATATTGGCACTTTAGACTTTACCGGCTGAATTAACTCCGCATTATTCTCCGTCAATAACGACAACATCGTAACCTCGGGTACTTCCACAACTTCATCATCTGCATTACTACGCAATACCAGAGTCAGCACCGCGCGGGTATGCGTATACGCTATACGCGCAGCGTCAACGGGTGTCATCGCAAATGTTACAGTACCATACCCTTCAAGATTAGTATCATTATTATTTCCAATACCAAACCGTTTACCCACAGCGATAACCCTTACTTTCTGAAACATCAACACTTCCTTCCCGCGGGAAAGGCCATTTTGCGCATAATCTATCGACGCATAAATATCCACCCAATCACCCGGGCGGATAAGATTTGCTACACTTGAAACCTCATCCACAGGAACCGTTACCGCACGATAACCCACGGGTATATACGCCGCAAGGCCGGTTTTAATATTTCCCATAACAAGTTTGGTATATACCACCTGTTCACTCTTTGCAATAGGTACCGCTGTAATATATACATCCCTCCCAGCTAAAGTTTTGAGTGTTACCCCGGGTTTCAACGCACCAGGCTGCACGAACTGTAACGGCACCACCCTAGGTTCAACTAATTGACTGGTTACCACCGTATTTGCGGGAATATACTTTTTTGCAACATATACCGTACCGGTTTTACCGGTTACCTTAAACCTTTTCTCTACCGACGATAAGTAAAAGTTAAGCAGCACCACGCTTAACAAGCCAAGCACCAGCCCTATAGCTACCCGTTTCTTATTCCCCACCGAATAATCCTTTCACCTGGTTATACACCTGCTGTCCCTGGTTATAATAATCCTGATACTGCTGATACTGCCCCTGCAATTGTTCCTGTGTCGACTGCGCCTGTGTCACCTGCTGCTGCGGTTGCTGCGGTACCGCCACCTGTTGTTGTGATTGTGGTTGCTGCTGTTGCTGTGGCTGCTGCTGCACAACACCCTGTTGAGTCCCGCCAAGAAAATTGTTACCCACTAAACCATCAAAACTATCCATCTCAAAACTATTATCTTCTTGTACCTCAACTGAATCCTGCTGACTAAACACATCCGTAGTACTATTACCAGTACCGGTACTACCAGAACTTACCCCCTCCTGTTGCTGCACAGGCGCTGCGTTAGTAACTTCCGCAACCTTATTCCCCGCAGCGATAAACGCGCGGTTGACCGACTGCCCGAACATACGTAATGACGCGATTAATGCAATTGCGATAAGGCCTATCAATAACACATACTCTGTCGTAGTTTGCCCTTTATTGTTCATATACACACCAACCCTCTCAAACCTTTTTTCTTTTGTTAAGTTCACTCACCTGTTGGCGATACTTGTGCATCGGCGGTACTATCAGCCTGCTGCCGGCTATTGTAATACGACACCCCGACGGTATCCTCAACTTTATCGGAAGCAGCTTTGTAGGATTTATGAACATTCTTACCAAAAAGTTTTATTGACGCGATCAATGCAATCGCAATCAACGCGATGATTAACACGTACTCCACCATCGTCTGCCCTTTTTCGTTATACCCATTCTTTGCCTTCATACCAATACAAACATTCTTCTCACCCATAACGCTATTCCCCTCCCTCTTTATTTGTCACTGAATAATCAACGTCTTCACGACCGTGAATATCCGCTGCACGGATATATCATCCATGTATCGTCGTACACCACAAACTTATGGTTCAACCTCCACTTCCCGGCAAAACCAGGAACATACTGTGTCCAGGCACCGAATAATAGTTCACGGGAACATTCAACCTCCACAGGCGCGGTCAGTCCATCACCACGAGCAATATTCAATTGCACGACCTGTGATTCAGCAGAACCGTTATTAACAAAATTCTTAAGTTCCTTATCCTCCAAATTGCCGTGGACTATCATAAACCCAGCATCCCGTGTGAGTAAGATTAACCTTACCTCAGTGGTAATCCAGGTGATAAACCCCGTCCCTGCGTATGCGAGTAATACTATCAACGGTAATATTGTTAATAGTTCAATTATTGCCTGACCCCCGTGTTTTTTCATCAATGCATCACCAGCGGGATGCTAACGGGAACGATTTGCGCATCCCACCCGCCAAGCATTGCTTTCATATATTCCCAGGTATGCACTACACCCCATGAGTTATTGTCAGTAAGAAACATTTTACCGTCACGGTTATACACCCTAGCTGCAGCTACAGCGTTAAGCGTCACCTTCCCTTCCGGCATAAACTTAGACCCGAACAACAACTTTTCCGGAGGTATAGTTTTAGTTAAATACACTTTTACCGTATGATTACCCCCGGAGGAAGGTTTAGATGGCCATACGAGAAAAGTTTTTACCTTCTTTTGTATCATCGGCAACATCGGTATCGTTACCCCAAAAAGATTACCCGTACTCCAGAACGTAACAACCCGTTCTTTCCTTGGAGCGAACCCTAATAACACAGAAAACGGGTCAATAAAAACACTTTCCGCACCGTTACGTTTCGCAATATCTTCCGCTACAAGTAACGGATACGCCTCTCCGTACCCCCGCTGGATTAATTCAGTATTCCCCGCTAACGCCTCAACAATTCCGGCAGTATCGTAACAGGTAAGACCCGGCACCCACGCGAAATTTGTGTGTGTAAGCACCAACCCAAGCATAGCGTTATTCATCCCAAGCATATTCAATGCACGCGCACGTATACACGCAACACTTTGAGCAACAGCATCCGCTGCGGATTGAAGTTTTACGCGTTCAACCAATACAATTCCAAGGTTTACCATTAATGCAAACATAATAAATCCCGCAAGAAACAGTGCTATAAAATACGGTAAGATTTGCCCGCGGGTATACATTCTTTTATTATTCATTTACTTCCCGTTTTTCTGTCCCCGCAAAATACTTTTGTTCGTAAGGCATCACCATAGAATATTTCAAAATATTAAGTGTTACAGGAATTGACGCAACATTTTCACCGGTTAGGCCGTAAGTTTTAGGAAATAAGAACGCAGCTTCCGGAGGTACCACAGGCGCCCGCATAAAAGGTACCGGCTGCCACTCAAGGTACTTAATCTCGGTATTCACGAGTTTAACAGTTTTATCACCATACCCGCACTGCTGTTCCACGGAGTTTAAACTTACGGGTATAACATTACGTGGAAGTTTTAGTAACGCAAGAACCGGAAGCGAATTAACCCCGGACATATCAGTACGTACCGCCACACAGCGGGTATACGAAACCCCCGCATCGGTAGTGATAAAAACATTTATCCCGGAAATAAGTATTTGTAATACCGCCAGAACGGCGTATGTAAGGATTATACTGCAGAACAGTGTTTCTACTAATGCTTGCCCGTGATCACCCAATTGTTCACCCATACCAGAATCTTTCCTTCACCCAACCCAATTACGAATATTAATATCGAATTCAACAAACTAAATTTTAATTTTATCTAATGAAGAAGTCAACCTACTTCTTTTTATTTACAGACTTTTTTACAGGTTTTTTAACATGTGTTTGTGATTTTCCACTTTTATTCTTCACAGGTTTGATCACACGTACAACCTTCTTTGGTACACGGTAGGTAAGAAGTTCTGTCATCCTGGTTTCCGGCATTTTCCCTGCTGCTGTGGTTGTCAGTATCCGCCCCACACCCGGTGCATAGTAATCGTATCTCCATGATCCGGGTAATGATTTATACTCCTGCCGTATCTTCGCGCATTTAGTAAACGTCCCCGCACGAACGGTAATGTTTAACCCCCGCGCTACAACAGTGAATACCACTTCCTGCCCCATCTGCCGCGCAAACCATTGAGTGTCAAGTAATAACGGTTGTATCATAACAGTCTGCGGGTTCGCAGTATCATGCCGTACCAACGATTTACCTTCAAAATAATAATACTCCCTGGTATTTGACACCACCTGTTTCCCGGCGAAGACCTTGCGTTGTAAAACTTCTACATCACGACCAGCAACCTTAGACTTCCCAACGGAAACAATCTCCGCACGATAGTTTTGCCCACCGGTTTGAGAATCGCCTTCCGCCCAAAAATGCCCTGCCACTACCGGCATAAAATCGTAACAATACTCACGCTGTCCTACCGCAAGTTTAGCGTGTTTTGACTCGGGATAACTCGTGATGATAAGTTCGTACTGGTACAATGCAAGGCCGTAATCCTTAACTTTCTCACGTAAAAGTTCAGCTGCGCGGTACCGCGCTTCCGGTGCAACGGTTGATGATGGAAACTTTTCCGCGGTGGTGACATACTGTTCCACAGCATCCCATACCTGTTTCTTAGACTCCAACTCCTTACCGTACCCAAAATAAAACCGTACGTTATGGATGACAAGATATATCAGTAGTACCATAAGAACGTATAACCCGCCCAGAGCGTACCATTGCCACCGTTTCATCAATTACTCCCTAATATATAACTTATATATTAACACAGCCACTGCTGTACCGCATACGGTACCGACTATATCCGTCATCCAATCAAACACCGATGCTATACGGGTTGGCACAAAACTTTGGTGCCACTCATCCGTCGCAGCGTAGATTGCGCAAAATATTAATGTATACACAAAATACGGCCACACGTTTTTCAGGGCGGGTAACGACAAATTTACAGCGCGGTAAAACAAAAATGCAAGGATGCTGTACTCACCAAAATGCCCGATTATTGACAATACCTGGTCCCAGAAATGCCACTGTGGAACAATACTGCTACGACTGGAAAGATAAAATATTACCCCGCACCACGCTGTTACTATCAACCAGTGCACAAATATTCTGACATTACTTTTAAACCCGTTATTCATCTAACAATCTTCCTAAATACTTAACAACTCTAAAACACGTCATTTATGCAGCTTCACAAACCTTGAGAAAGAACGGTCATATGTGCGTTCAACGTCATCCGGAAAACAACACGCCGGGAGTTCCTCCATCGCAAGATGATACTGAATACACTCGCAGCATACACCTTTTCTGCTGCACGGTTCGTATGAACAATTACACTTTGACTTATTACGGGTAGCATTACATTCCTTGGGCATAAAACTATTTCCGCTCCTTCCCAGCACACTTTTTTATAATCCCGGCAATAACCCCAGGTTCGTCTAGGTGCATATAATGCCCGGAGTTTGACATAACAACCCATTCCGGCTTATTCTTATTCTTGCCTGATTCCAGGTATTCCCGGGTAAGTTTTTCACGTAACGTTTCAACTTTCTGAGCATCCTCCTTCGTGAGTTTAGCCCAGCGCACAGTTTCATCCACCACGCGTTCCGGTGAGTGATACACTACGACTACAGGGATATCCGGGAACCTACTTTTTTCGCGGACTAATCCCAGTTGTGTATCATCCATCGCGGATACGTACTCGCTCAGCATTGCGGGATACGATTCTTCCCTTACCATATTTTCGTATATTACAGGGTATACGTTTTTCCCAAGTTTTTTGTACCCGGCAAACATCGGCGCGGATTGTATCAACGGCGCTAATACTCTCCCTAGCCCGGTTGACGCAAAAAATTTACCCGTACTCATTGCCCCTGTTTTATCCGCTCCTGATTGCCGGTATAGTTCAGGCCCGAGTTCCTGTTCAAACCGTTTATTCTCCACCGGCATAGGATCAAGAAACACGCAGGCTGCAACTTTGCCAGGTGCCATCATTGCGTACTGCCGCGCATACAACCCACCGATTGAATGCCCAACAAGGATATACGGCGGTGCAAGGTTTAATGTATTAAGTATTTCATCAAGCTCAACTGCCACTTGTTCCGGTGTCCGTGGAAACTTTCCTGCGGAACTCCACCCATACCCCGCACGGTCGTAGGTAAGCACGGTAACATCCTGCGCAAGTATGTCCTGCAAAG